>DAOVRZ010000034.1:0-46055 GCA_030627905.1 Halanaerobiales bacterium | reverse complement strand
ACTCTACAACTAGCATCTGCATATTCTTTACTGGCAATCATTTGATTAACGATAGCATCTTCTGCAGGAGTAAGAGCATTATAAGATTTTTGATTGCTAGCTCTGGTTTTTCTGTTATAAATTCCGCTAGCGGCGTCTTTACGCCAACGCTGAGCTCTACGTTCATCGATTTGCAATTTTTCGCAAACTTTGCATTGGGGAAGTCCGTTTTGGAAACCCTCATCAATAAGATCTAAAAGTGCTTTTCGCTGTTCACCATAGATATGATGGTTGTACAGATTACCTGATAGACCTATATAGCGTTTTTTTTAAAAGCATCAATTCAACACTTAAATCCGCTAAAGCTTTTTCTTTTTTAAATCAGCAAGGTGCAAACCATACTCTCGTAAAAATTTTCCCACTGGAGCATCTTTGGCTCGAGTATTAAGGAAAATGTTAAACTTTGTTTTAGCAGTCAAGCGTTTTCTCTTTGCAGTCATATTAATCACCCTTTTTAGTAATAATTATTCCAAATATTCGGTAAATTATACCGACTGCAATTGGTTATTTACACGGCATTTATAAGTTTAACATACCGATGATAGAAAGTAGATTAAGCGAAATCTATCATAAAAAGAAGGTATAATAAGTAATTGCGACGAAATTTTAATGTGAGCGTTTTTTAGTTTATTTATATAAAATACGCTGAAAAATTTAATTGAGGGGGATTATTGTGAAAGAAAAAATGTTAACAATAACTGACAAAATACCTACTTCTTTAGTACATGATTTCAATGAATTTACACAATATTTAATAAATACTGATGTCTTGCTAACTAAAACAAATCAATTTCTCAAACGGAAACATTTAGTTGAATTAAATGAAAGAATGATTATGCATCAAAAAGAGGTGAGTAAGTCTAGTGATCAACCCAAATATTTATTTTTAAACTTGTTATATCATTTGGGGAGATATGGTCAATTGTTTAAAATAATATTAGCAAAGCAAGATTCAAAACTGTGTATTATTGAAAGTTATAATATGTATTGTGAATTAACAGATACTGAAAAATATATGTTTTTGCTTGAAAGTTTTTGGACAAAAGTTGATTGGACAAAAGCAAAGGTAGGAAGGAATGGCGAATTTCCAGTATGGTTTGTTCAAGATTTTTTAAAAAAGATAGCATCAATAGATTCTGGCACAATCATTCATATAGAAGATGTTCCTGGGTTTCTTGAATGGGGACCATTTATTGATTATTTTTCTTTTTTTGGATTGTGGAATATAGTACAAGTAGAGTTAGATGCAAAAAGTGTTTCTAGGGCAGAAGCTATTGTTCCAACAGAGTTTGGAATAGCATTAGCCAGAGTATTAAGTAAGCATAGAAATATTAAAGAATGGAATATTCCTTACCAAAAACAATATAAATTTCAAGAATCAGAGTTCGACCTTTTATCAAGTATTTTTAGAATCAAGACTAGCTCTAAACAGGACAAAAGAAGTAAATCGTATAATGTGATCGAAAAAGCTAAGGAACCTTTTTATAAACCATTTATTTCGTTATTTAAAGATGGTGAGTTGAAAAAAAGTTTGTATATTAAAAATAAGAATTTGCGTGAAAAAAGTTTTATTTTAAAAATATCAGTAAGTAAAAAAATATGGTGTAAAATAGAGTTATCTGGAAGACATACATTATTAGATTTACATAATGTTATACAGGATAGTTTTGATTTTGATGATGACCATTTATATGCATTTTTTATGGATGGCAAACCATGGTCAAGGGAATGCTATAATGCCCCATTAGATGTTACTGGTCCGTATGTAAATGAAGTAATAGTAGGGGATTTAGAGTTATATGAGGGGAAAAAGTTTTTATATATCTTTGATTATGGAGATCAATGGGAATTTGAGATATTGGTTGAAAAGATTTCAGATAAAGATACTGAATTATTATATCCTACAATGATTCAGAAAAAAGGAGAATCTCCTGAGCAGTATCCAGAATATTTTTAATAAGATAACTATATTTATTCCTAAAAAAGAGGCACAAGCAAAATTATCCATAGTGTTAATGAAACTAATCAGTCGTGTGGGTATTTCAAAAAATGTTTATGCATTTACTACTGATAAGGTGAACGGTATTCAATATGATTTATCGAATTCAGTATTTATAGAAATCTTTGATAAAAATTAATAGTATTCGTTGTCAATACTTTATAAAAATGTTGTTTAAGAAAAAATAGATGTTCTGTTATCTTATAGAAGTTTTTTAAGTTTGATTACTTGAATTAGTTAATTTTGCTAAACGAGTAAGGTTAGTATATTAAAAATTTTAAGCGAGGGAGTTATTAAAATTGAATACACATGTAGATTGTATAGCTTGTGTGATTAATAAAGCAAACAAGCTAGCGGATAAGTATTTTGAAGATAAGCATCAGAAGTATAGTTTCATGAATAAAGTTTTAAGAGAAGTAGCTGAAATTGAATATGATAGAACAGCGCCTTATTTGGTTGCCAAGGTTATGAGAATTTTAAAAAAAGAAACTGGAATAGATGATTTTTATTTTGAAGAGAAGAATCTATTTAATAAGAAGCTATTATCTATGGAAAAGCAGATTGAAGATATGTTGGATAATTCAAAAGATAGATTTGTTTCAGCACTAAAAATTGCACTAGCCGGAAACATAGTAGATTTTGGCGCTCTTGATGAAATCAGTTTTAATTTAGTTAAGGAAATAATTAATAAAACCTTAGAAAGTGATATTGATGAAGAACTATATAAAAAGTTAAAAGATGAGTTATCTAAAGGTAAAACGTTATTGTATTTAGGAGATAACACCGGAGAAATTGTATTTGATAAGATTTTTATTAAAGAAATTAAAAAGAAATATCCAGATGTTGAAATATATTTTGCAGTTAGGGGTAAGCCTGTGTTAAATGATGCTACTGAAGAAGATGCATATTATGTAGGACTTGATAAATACGCACATATAGTAAATAACGGAACGGACTTACCAGGAACAGACCTTTTGGAGGTCTCTGATGAATTTAAAGAAATATTTAATAAAGCAGATATTGTTATATCAAAAGGTCAAGGTAATTTTGAATCTTTGCCAGGTTGCGGAAAGAATATCTATTACTTATTTTTATGTAAGTGCAATTTGATGATGAAAAAATTAAAATCTGAGAAATTGTCGCATATATTCGTTCATGAATCAAACGTTAAGAATTAGTTAATATATTTTTTTATTACCAATAAAACTTAAGGAGATGACATAATATGAAAATTGCAATAATCTATCATAGTGAAACAGGAAATACAGAGAAAGTAGCAGATCTTGTTGCTAAAGGAGCTAAAAAAGTAGAAGATATTGAAACAAAATGCATGTCTATTGATAATATTGATGAAACATTTATTGAAGAATCTAAAGTAGTATTTTTTGGAACACCTACATATGCAGGGACATATTCCTGGCAAATGAAAAAATGGTTGGATACATGTAAACTTAAGTTAGCAGGAAAAGTAGGTTGTGTATTTGCTACAGAAAAATATATAGGTGGTGGAGCAGATAATGCAGAGTTAGCATTGCTAAGTGAATTATTAGTCAAGGGAATGTTCATTTACTCTGTAGGAGCTAGTCAAGGGCTACCATATACTCACTTTGGTGCTGTATGTATAAAAGATGGAACTGAAGAACAAGAGGAGAGAGTAGAAATATTTGCTGAAAGAGTTGCTATGACTGTGAAGAAACAATTTAAAGAAGATATAGCTATCTATGCGTGAATCTCGAACACTTCCCGATCTAATAAACAATTGAAGTTCTTTCAAGAAACTATGGGATAAATACTTGATTAGATCTGAAATATTGTTAAAATAGATCTGGGCCAGCACTAATGCATAAAATACTTGTCGCATCAAGGAAAACCCTTTAGCCTTGCTAGAGGGCTTTCAAGATGTGACTTTTAAAAATGTTTAAAAACACACTAGAATGGGATTAATAGTATTTGAATACAATGATTGGAGGAATAATATAAAAAGAGAGAATGGTAAAATAATTAATTTTCCACTACAAAATAATAGTGTAGATATTGATGAACTGGAAGTAGAATATATGGATGATGATTTTGAAAAAACAATAGATGTATTAACAGTTGTACTAAAGGAAGATCCAGAAAATATAGATGCACAGCTTTATGTTTTGGATGCTTTATTTGCACTGGGAAGAGATGAGAATAGTTTTGAGTGGGACGTCAAACCATTAGTAATTAGAATATCAAAAACTGTTGCAGATGATTGTTATTAGTATTTTAAAAATAGAAGAAAGCCTGCAAGCCTTATAGATTTATATTGTAATATTTTTCTTATATCTGGTAACTACATTAAGTTTAGTGAAGATGATCTTATAAAATTATTACAAAACGGAGATATATTATTCCTTTACACTAAATCAGGGTTGGGTAATTCCAAGAACAGATATTCAGGAAAGTATGGAGAGTATTTTAAATCGTATTGGTCTAAACAAGCAAGAAATAGTAGATTTTATTGAGTACTGGGATCAGACACTTTCAAATGAGGAAAAGTACTATGTTATTTATTATCTATTATCTGAAGAAATTGAAGAAGCAGTAGAGCTAAAAATATCAAAAAAGCCAGATTCTTTACTACGAGCACATTTCTATTTTAAGCCTCTAGAGGAGCAAATTGTTTTAGAAGAACCAAAAATTACTCCATTTGTTCGGCATGGATTTACTGTTGTTGAATGGGGAGGTATTCTGAAAGTGTAGTAATCTGTACCCTATTACTAGATATAAATAAAAAATCCTAGCAATGGGGTTTTTTATTTATATCTAGTAATAAGGTTATACATTGATCGAATTAGGGTGTTAATGTTTTGAATCTGTGTGGGCAGTAATCGGACTTTCTATGTAATTGTGTAATTCTGATTGAGCTAAAGGAAATTAAATTAAAAATTTTAGAAAAAAAGAAGGACTTAAGAGATTAATGTAGAATTGGAATTATAATATGGAAATAAAATCTAAATTATAATAATATCAAAATCATCTATTGTAAAAATATGTAAATATATATTGCGATTTTTGAAATAACAATTGATTTGATGAGCTTATAAAAAATTATTAAAAGGGAGTGGTTGAAATTAAGAAATCCAATTATAATATTTTTCATCGTACCGAAAATAATGAATGGTTGGCTTATAATTTGATTTCTGACGGTCTAGCAGTTATTTCTCCTGAGCAATATTTAATTATTCAAAATATTTTGAAAAATCCGAATATTGCTAATAGCGAAAAAGAAAAGCAGTTAAAAGAAGGCTTAATTAAAGGGAGATTTCTTATCGAAGATTATGTTGATGAGCTTAAATTACTAAGGACACAATACTATCAAAGGAAATATAAAAGCACAAGTCATCATTTAACAATTTTTACTACTTTTAAGTGTAACTTTGATTGTCCATATTGTTATCAAAAGCAACTAAAAGAATCTCTGGATTATAGTGTTGAGGGTGATTTGCAAGAAGATGTTGCAAATGGAATTATTGAATATTTAAGAAAAGCTGTTTATAATGCTCAAAGTTTGCATGTTGATTGGTTTGGGGGAGAACCTTTATTAAAAACAGACTTAATTATGAAAATGAGTATGGAAATTAAAGAATTATGTGAGGATAATAGCTGTGATTATGAAGCCGGTCTAATTACTAATGGTTACTTACTTACACCAGCAATAGCAGAAAAAATGAAAAGAGCAGGAGTCAAGGGGGTTTTGATTACATTAGATGGTCCACCAGAAATACATAACAAATCCCGCCCATTAAAAAATGGAGAGGGTACATTTTATACAATTCTTAAAAATATAAGAAATGCAATAGAGTATTTCGATAATATTAATATACGGATAAATATAGATCAGAATAATATCGAATATCTAGACAGTTTTTTAGATATTTTAGAAAAAAATGATTTAAATAATGAAAAGATTCATCTAATAGCTGCACCTATGGAGGCATATTCTGAAAGCTTACAATCATGTAAAGTAAACTCAACTGAATTCACTGAAGAAATTAAAAAACTAACTCAAAGAGCTTTAAAGAAGGGTTTTAATTTAGTGAAGCCAAAAGTGAAATCTATCAGCTGTTATGCTCAAGAAAAGAATACTTATTCCATTGCACCAGATGGAAGTGTTTATAAATGTCCTTCTCTGGCTGGAAATCCAGAAATACGTGATGGTTATATTGATCTTGAAGAAGAAGATATCAAACTGACTTATAATGTTGTTGAATGGATGGATTGGAATCCTTTTGATAAAGAAGATTGCCTAAATTGCAAATACTTACCTTATTGTTTGGGAGGATGTCCATATAACGATGTGATACAAAGGATATATACTACTAATACTAATCCTGCTCCCCAGAGAATAATTTTAGAAGATTGTAAGAAAAGAGTCGAAAATAAGTTAAAGTCTTATCTTTTATATGATTACATGGTCAAAATTGAAGATAGAGAGTGTGCAGTAAATGAGTAATAAAGTTGTTATTACTGGAATAGGAGTTGTTAGTCCAATTGGAATTGGTAAAGAAGAGTTTTTATTGGCTTTAAAAAATGGAAAAAGTGGAGTACAAAAGATAGAAAGGTTTTATCCTGAAGATTTACCTTGTAAAATTGCTGGAGAAATAAAAGATTTTTCTTTTAAAAATTATATTTCTCCAAAAACTGCAAGACGTATGGATAGATCTACACGATTAGGGATAGTAGCAGCTAAACAAGCTATTGAAGATTCAAAAATTGAAATTAATTCAGAAAATGAAGCTAAAATAGGTGTTATTGTAGGAACAAGTTTGGGTGGAATTCAAAAATCATTCAAATTTCATGAAAAAGTTATTGAAAAAGGGTCAGAAAGAGCTGCACCACATTACATGTATACCCCTGTAGATGCTTGCGCTGGTTATATAGCTTTAGAAAGTGGTATAAAAGGTATAAATTTTACTACTGCTACAGGTTGTTCTTCCTCAGTTAATGCACTTGGCATGGGTTTAGTTTTAATTAGATCAGGTTTTGTGGATAGTTTAGTTATTTGTGGTACAGAAATGCCAATTGTAAAAACAATTATGGCTCCATTTTGTAATTCCAAAGTACTTTCTACCCGAAATGAACATCCGCAAAAAGCGAGTAGACCTTTTGATAAGGATAGTGATGGTTTTGTGATGTCAGAAGGTGCAGGAGCTGTAATTTTAGAAAATTCTGAGATTGCTGCAAAAAGACATGCAAAAATATATGCTGAACTTGCTGGTTATGGGACTACAAGTGATTCATTTAGTATGAGTTCAATTGCCCCTACTCCTTCGGGATTAGAGAGTTCAATGAGACTGGCACTTCAGGATAGTAATACTTCATTTCAAGAAGTAGATTATATAAATGCTTATGCAAGTTCTTTGGAGCATTATGATTTATTGGAAACTAAAGCAATAAAGAATTTATTTGGTGACTTTGCATATAACATACCAGTTAGTTCGACTAAATCAATGTTAGGGCATATGATAGGTGCTTCTGGAATTGTAGAAGTTATTGCGACTGTGCTTGCTATAAAAGAAAATTTCATTCCTCCAACTATAAATTTAGAACAAACTCATTCTGTATGTGATTTAGATTATGTGCCAAATAAAGCTAGAATAAAAAAAATAAATGTGGCTTTAAAAAATTCTATAGCAAATGCGAATATAAATTCTTCACTTGTAATAAAAAGATGGTAAAATTTAAAGTTTTTAAATTATTAATTTGAAAGGAGGTGAAACTAATGTTATATATTAAGGAACCTAAAAAGATGGAAGATAGTCTTTTTGGAGACAAAGTTGTAATTCCACAAGGAGCACTTAAAGATACTTGCTGCTAACTTAGTAATCAGGTAAATAAGAAACCACAAAAGTACCGGGTGAAGTTAATTCCCCGGTGCTTTTACTTTTAACTTATTTTAAAGTAAGCAATATAAAACAAATAACATTTAAATGCATCTAAACAAAAAAATAGCTAAACAAATAGAGGAAACTCTTGGTTTTTGCCGAATATTAAAATTATGCAATTTAACTAATAAAGATATTTTTTTGAAGTTTAACTTTTATTGAACACATTTTTTTTGAGAATTCCTGCTACTTTATTCATACAGAAATGGGGGAGATTTGAAGATGAGTGATGTTGAAGAAAGAACTAACCTAACAGGTCTAGAAATCGCGGTCATAGGTATGTCTGGAAGATTTCCAGGCGCCAAAAATATAGATCAGTTTTGGGAAAACTTAAAAAATGGTGTAGAGTCTCTCTCTTTTTTTTCAGATGAAGAGTTAATTGAATCAGGAGTAGATCCTAAGTTATTAAAAAAGACAAATTATATCAAAGCAAAAGGATATTTAGAAGATATAGAATATTTTGATCCAGCATTTTTTGATTACACTCCTAGAGAAGCAGAATTGATGGATCCACAACTTCGTATCTTTCACGAATCTGCATGGGTAGCAATAGAAAACGCTGGCTATGTGCCAGAGTCATACGAGGGCTTAATTGGACTTTATGCAGGGACTTCAGCGAATTTACAGTGGCTCGCACGGACTTTGAGTGGAATCAAAGATGACACTGCTCAGTTTGATGCAATCAGTTTAAATGATAGAGATTTCTTAAGTACACGAATTGCTTATAAACTTAATTTAAAGGGGCCAAGTTTTACAGTGCAAACAGCCTGCTCAACTTCTCTTGTTGCGATTCATCTGGCAATTCAAGGATTGTTAAGTGGTGATTGTGATATAGCTTTAACTGGTGGTGTTTCAGTGACTTTACCAAAAAAGAATGGTTATCAATATCAGGATGGAATGATTTATTCTGTTGATGGTCATTGTAGAGCATTTGATGCAGAAGCTAAGGGAACTAATGCTGGAAATGGTGTTGGAATTGTTGTTTTGAAACGATTAGAAGATGCTCTTGAAGATGGTGATACTATCCATGCAGTTGTCAAGGGTTCTGCGATTAATAATGATGGAACACGTAAGGTTGGGTATACTGCACCTAGTGTTGAAGGTCAGGTAGCGGTTATTCGTGCTGCCCAGCAGATGGCAGAAGTTGAGGCAGAAAGTATTAGTTATGTAGAAACTCATGGTACTGCAACTGTCCTTGGCGATCCTATCGAAGTTGAATCATTAAAAAGAGCATTTGATACAGATAAAAGAGGTTATTGTAAAATTGGTTCTGTGAAGACAAATATTGGTCATCTTGATGCTGCAGCAGGGGTAGCTAGTTTTATCAAAACCGTACTTGCTTTGAAACATCGAGAGATTCCTGCAAGTTTGCATTTTAAAAATCCAAGTCCAAAGATTGATTTTGAAAACAGTCCTTTTGTTGTGAATGCTGAGCATAGCAAATGGGAAAATGCTCAATATCCACTAAGGGCTGGAGTAAGCTCTTTTGGTATTGGGGGTACTAATGCCCATGTTATTTTAGAAGAAGCATTTGTTATGGAAAAATCATCAGCATCAAGGCCCTGGGAACAGATTATGCTGTCTGCAAAAACGCGACCGGCTTTAGAACGTGCTACAGAAAATTTGACGGAATATTTAAAAAATAATCCGAATACAAACTTTGCTGATCTTGCTTATACTCTCAAGGTAGGTAGAAAGGGTTTTAAATATAGAAAAATGCTGGTTTGTTCAGATATAAATGAAGTAATTGATGGACTCTCACCTGCAGAATCCGCGAAGATTCAAACATCTGTAGCTGATGAAAATCATCGTCCAATTGTCTTTATGTTCTCTGGTCAGGGATCACAGTATGTCAATATGGGATTACAACTTTATGAAACTGAATCTGCATTTCGTGATATTGTAGATCAATGTTTTGAGATATTGCAACCTGTGATGGGAATTGATCTTAAAGAAGTTATATATCCTTTTGATAATATAGATGAAGCAAATGAAAAAGTAAATCAAACATATATCACACAGCCACTGATCTTTACATTTGAATATGCTCTGGCTCAACTTTTGATGAATTGGGGAATTAAGCCTTACGCGATGATCGGACATAGTATTGGTGAATATGTTGCCGCTACATTGTCAGGAGTATTTTCTTTAGAGGATGCACTTACTCTCGTGGCGATGAGAGGAAAGTTGATGCAGGAGTTGTCTTCTGGTTCAATGCTCAGTATTCCTCTCTCTAGTAATAAAATTGAACCTTTATTAAAGGAATATGGTCAGGATAGATTGTCTATTGCAGCGATTAATGCAGCATCTAGTACTGTCATCTCAGGTAGTCATGAAGCGATTGATCAATTTGCTGCATTATTAAAAGAGAAAGGTTATGAGAGTAGAGCTTTACATACTTCTCATGCTTTCCATTCAATGATGATGAATCCGATTTTAGATAGATTTGAAGCGAAGGTAAAAGAAATTAAGTTAAACAAACCTGAGATACCATATATATCTAATGTCAGTGGAAACTGGATTACTGTAGAAGACGCTACTGATTCTAAGTATTGGGTCAAACACCTGCGTGGAACAGTTCGGTTTGCTGATGGGCTTAGTGAACTCTTGAAGAAAGAGAAGGCGATATTGATTGAAGTTGGCCCTAGACAGGTCTTAAGTAGCTTTGCAAGACAGCATTTAGCTAAAAAACCTGAACAATTAGTCATAAACCTTGTCAGACACCCAAAGGAAAATGCATCTGATCTTTATTACCTATTGAATAAGGTCGGACGTTTATGGGCCTCTGGTGTAGATATAGATTGGACAGAATTCTATGCAGAGGAGAGAAGACATCGTATTCCTCTACCAACATACTCCTTTGATCGAGTCTATTTTAATAGTGACGTACTTTCACAAATTTCAGGAGAAAATCTATTTTCTTCAGCAAGTCTTGTAAAAGAAGATCAATCTAAAGCTACAACTTTATACTCAAGAACCGATCTTCTAGAGATATTTATTGCACCACGCGATGAGATTGAAGAGAAGGTTGTTGATATTTATCAGATTGTATTAGGAATTAGTCAGATAAGTATTCATGAGAATTTCTTTGAACTTGGTGGAGATTCTTTAAAAGCAGTATCTGTTGCGGCACAATTAGAAAAGGAATTTGCTGTTGAGATACCTTTATCGGATATCTTTAGCAGCCAGGATATCGAAAGTTTTGCAGCTATTATCAATACTAAATTATCAAATAAGCAAAATCAGGATGAAAATCTGGTTAAGAAAGTTAAGTATATCGCTAAAAGTCCAGATAAAGAAAATCTTCATCTACCATTCCCGCTTACAGATATTCAAATAGCGTATGTAATCGGTAGAGATGAAGAGTTTGAGATGGGTGGTATATCTACTCATGTCTATCAAGAGATAGAAGCAAAGATAGAAATTCAGCGATTGGAAAGTGCTTTAAATAAAATCATCAAACGTCATCCAATGCTCAGAGCAGTAGTTGTCGGTAATAAGCAACAGATTTTATCTGAGATTCCTTATTATAAGATAGATGTTGAAGATCTAACTGATTTTGATTCACTAAAGCAACAAGAGAGAATCTTAAAAGAAAGAGATCGAATGAGTCATTTTGTCTTTAATCCAGAAAAATGGCCATTGTTTGAAGTGAAATCCTTTAAACTCTCTAACGATACTCAATATATCTGTCTTGGTTTTGATCTATTAATTGGTGATGCTGCCAGTATCCGGCTCATCGGAGAAGAGTTGATGGTATATTATCAGAATCCAGAGCTCACAAAACCAGTGTTAGAGTTTACCTTTAGAGATTATATTCTAGCTTTAGAAGATCTTAAAAAATCTGAAATTTATCAAATGGATCGGGAATACTGGTTAGCTAAGTTAGATGATTTTCCATCTGCTCCAGCGTTACCTTATAAGTGTAATCCATCTGAGATTACTAAACCACATTTTAATCGTCATCGGAAAGAATTTACAAAAGAAGAATGGGCTAGCCTTCAAAATATAGCCAAACACAAAAACCTCACTCCATCTGCCGTCTTATCCACAGCTTATGCCGAAGTTCTAGCTTTTTGGAGCAATCAACCTAAGTTAGCCTTTAACTTAACAATTTTTAACAGGTTCCCATTCCACAAAGATGTAAATCAAATCATCGGAGATTTTACATCAGTAGTTTTACTGGGAATAGATTTAAAGGCTGATCAAACATTCTGGGATAATGCTCGTGAGATTCAAAAAACATTAATCGAAGGTTTAGAGCATCGTCATTATGATGGAGTAGAGTTTATCAGAGAGATCGGGAAACGCAATAATTCTGGAACTCAGGCAAATATGCCATTCATCTTTACCAGTATGTTATTTGGAAATGATACCGAATCGGAGACACCTTTCCTTGGTGAGGTCAAGATGAATATTTCCCAAACATCGCAAGTTTTTATTGACAACCAAGTTGGAGAAGAGAACGGACAATTGATTATCACTTGGGACTATGTAGAAGATTTATTTGAACCAGAAGTGATATCAGCTATCTTTGAACAATATATCATGATCTTAAGTCATCTTATTGAAGATAAAACAAATTACAAACTTCAACCTTCTAGCGAAGTATTGAATCAGATTGAAGAGTATAATCAAACAGATGAAGATATCCCGGCAACAACTTTACACGAGAATTTCATCAAACAAGCTAAACTAACTCCAGATAAGATTGCAGTTGAATTTAACAATGAAAGGCTTACATACAGAGAGCTTGATGAAAGATCAAATCAGGTAGCAGCTTATTTGCGTGAGGTAGCAGTTGGCAGAAATGGTTTAATAGGTGTTATTACTTCTCGAAGCATTGAAACGATAGTTAATGTCATGGGAGTATTAAAAGCAGGGCCAGCATATGTGCCAATCGATCCTGAATATCCCGAAGATCGCAAAAACTATATCTATGAGCATAGTAAATGCAAAATGCTAATAAAGCCTGATCTTTATACAACGAAAAATCTTTCAACTTATCCAGTAGATGAATTAGATAATATAAATGATCCAAAGGATCTAGCATATGTAATCTATACATCAGGAAGTACAGGAAGACCTAAAGGAGTTGTCATCACTCACAAAGCGGCTAATAATACTATTATTGATATAAATCAAAGATATGGTATTACCGAAAATGACCGAATTCTCGGCATCTCTTCAATGTGTTTTGACTTATCTGTGTATGATGTTTTTGGTGCATTGAGTATCGGAGCAAAATTGGTATTGATCAAAAGTCAGAAAGATATTCAGAGTTTGATCGAAGCTCTTGATACAAATGAGATTACAATCTGGAACTCAGTACCATCGATTCTGGATTTAGTATGCGAAAACCTTTCTGATGGTTATGTAAACCATCATTTAAGAAAGGTAATGTTAAGCGGTGATTGGATTCCTTTAAAATTACCTGGAAGAATTAAGAAACATTTCCTGAATACAGATGTAATCAGTCAGGGCGGCGCTACAGAAGGATCAATCTGGTCGATTTATTATCCTATCGAAGAAGTCAAGGAGCATTGGAAGAGTATTCCTTATGGCTATCCATTAGCGAATCAACAATTTTATGTACTAAATTATATGCAAGAGTTCTGTCCTATCGGAGTTCAAGGCGAACTGTATATCGGTGGAGATGGGGTCGCTGTAGGTTATATGAATGATCAAGAGAAGACAAAAAATGCCTTTATTGAACATCCTGAGTTAGGAAAAGTCTATAAGACTGGTGATTATGGAATATTCCATCAAGAAGGATATATCGAATTTCTAGGTCGGAAAGATCACCAGATTAAAATTAGAGGCTATAGAATTGAATTGGGTGAGATTGAAAGTTGTCTATTAGAGTATGACACAATTAAAAATGTGATTGTTATTGACCGTGTAGATGAAACGAATAAAAAATATCTTTGTGCCTATATCGTTTCTGATATTAGTTTACCTATCGCTGAGTTACGAGCATATTTAGCAGAAAAACTGCCAGATTATATGATACCTTCATACTTTATTCATTTAGATAAGATTCCTTTAACAGCTAATGGCAAAGTAGATCGGAAAGCATTACCTAAACCTAACTCTGATGTAACTCATGAGACAAATTATATCGGAGCTCGCAATGAACTGGAAGAAAAGCTGATTGCGATATGGGAGAGTGTACTTGAGGTAGATGATATCGGCATTCATGATAACTTCTTTGAACTTGGTGGAGATTCCTTAATCATTCAAAAATTGATCAATCAGATTGAACAAACTTTTAATACGAAGGTTCCGATTTCGGGTATATTTAGAAAACAAACAATTGCTGATTTAAGTGAATATATGTCTGGTCAGGTCAAAGAAACCCCTAAAACAGAACAGGTAACTGTTGATTTGAGCGGAGAGAAAGTATATTATTGGTCACCAGTTGTACATTGGGAACAGACAGATAACAAAGTATTAATTGGAGAAGAATCATATACAGGAGTAGCTTTAAATGCTTTTCCAAAGTTATATTTCTTAGCACAGAAAGGTGTAACATTGGATGGTTTACTTAAAGAATTCCAAACTCTGAATTCTGATCAAATGAATCAATTGATCAATGATCTGGTTCAAAATCAGGTTTTAATAAGTGGTTTATTAAATCTTCCTGAAGTCTTTTCAACACAACGAAATCTATTTACGAATAAGTATGGCGAGGAGATTTTAGTGATCTCTGACATGTATAAAAAGTTTAAGATGGAGCAATTAGATCGTAGTTTTAGCCAAACACAAGATGTGAAAGTATCTCTGGTTGAGCGTCCAGAAGTTTGGCCATCTTATATCAAAGATCGTCGGAGTCATCGAAAATATGATGAATTCAGAAAGATTTCATTTGAGTCATTTTCACAGATGTTGAGTATCTTTAAACAGACCCGGAAAGATGGAAGGGTAACAAATTATTACGCAAGTTCAGGTGGATTATATGCAATTGATGTATTTATTTATGTCAAACCTGGTCGAGTGGAAAATCTAGAGAAAGGATTATATTACTATAATCCTATCGACAATAGTTTAGATTTAGTAGATCAGGATGCGCCAATTACTACAGAGGCACATTATTTTAAGAACAAAGAGATCTTTAAAACATCGGCATTTTCAATATTTATGATTTATAATGCTGATGTTAATATGCCTATGTATAGTTCGAATGGATATTTTTACGCTACCATTGATACAGGTATCATGGTAGGGTCTTTAACACAGGCTGCTGAACTATCAGATATCGGTCTCTGTTCTATTGGTGAGATGAATTTTGAAGTAATCAGAGAACATTTTAAATTAAATGATAATCAAAAATGGGTTCATACTATAGAAGGTGGATTAAAATCAGAAGATATGGATGAAATTATCTTAGACTGCTATCCACTTTCAGGAGCACAGAAAAGACTTTTTGTTCTTGATAAAATTGATCCAGAAAGTATGAGTTATAATAATCCTGGTTTTATGATGGTAGAAGGTTTAGTTGACAAAGATAAAATTGAAAGAATCTTTAAAGAACTTATTCAGCGTCATGAAACCCTGAGGACTACTTTTGAACTTGTTAATAATGAACCTATGCAAAAAGTGCATCAAGATTTTGATTTTGAAATGGAGTATTATGAGTTACCAGAAGATCAAGTTCAAGAGATCGTGAAAGCGTTTATTAGACCATTTGATCTAACTAAAGCACCATTATTAAGATTAGGGCTAATTAAGATTGCTGAAGAGAAACATATCTTACTGCTGGATATCCATCATATTGTTGGTGATCGGACTGCCGGGATTATTCTCTTGAAAGAATTATTGGATATATATGAAGGTAAAGAATTGCGTGAGTTAAAGTATCAATATAAGGATTTTGCTATCTGGCAGAATCAGCTGATTGAAGCTGGTCACATCAAAGAACAGGAAGATTATTGGTTAAATCAATTCTCTGAAGAGATTCATGGTCCAATTCCAGTTCTCAACTTGCCAACTGATTATCCAAGACCTTCAACTAGATCTTTTGAAGGAAATAGATATTATTTTAAGTTAAATAAAGAGTTAACAGATAATTTAAGAAGTTTTGGTTACAAAAATGAAGCCACTTTGTTTATGGTTATGTTGGCTGCATACAATGTTCTGTTGGCAAAATATTCTGGTCAGGATGACATTATCATTGGAACACCAATTTCGGGTAGACGTCATGCTAATTATGAAAGTGTAATTGGTATGTTTGCCAATACCCTTGCCCTTAGAAATCATCCAAAATCTGAGTTATCCTTTGCAGAATTTCTACGGAATGTGAAAGAGAAGGCATTAGATGGCTTTGAAAATCAGGATTATCCTTTTGAGAGATTAGTAGAGAATTTAAAACTTCAAAGAGAAATGAGTAGAAATCCCTTATTTGATACAATGTTTGTTTTGCAGAATATGGGAAATGCAGAATTAAAAGCGAAGGATCTTAGATTCTTACCATATGAGTTTGACTATAATCTGACAAAATTTGATCTCAGGATGGAAGCAGTTGAGATCAATCAAGAGGTTGAGATTAATTTTGAATATTGTACAAAGCTCTTTAAGAAAGAGACAATTGAAAGATTAGCTGGACATTTGATCAATATTTTAAACGAAGTATTGAAAACCCCTGATATCAAAATCTCTAATCTTGAGATGATCTCTAATACAGAGAAACAGCAGATTGCAAATGTATTTAATGATACTGCATTAGAGTATTCCAAAGATAAGACTTTTGTTGAGATATTTGAAGAACAGGTGACAAAGAGTCTAGATGATATCGCAGTAGCTTATCAAGATTCTAGTTTAACATATCAAAAACTTAATCTGAAGGCAAATCAATTAGCTAGAACCCTACGGTCAAAAGGGATCATGGCAGAGGATATTGTTGGATTGATGGTTGATCGTTCAGTAGAGATGATAGTTGGGATGTTGGGAATCTTGAAGGCTGGCGGAGCTTATATGGCGGCAGGGCCAGACTATCCACAAGCTCGAATAGAATTCATGCTAGAGGATAGTGGCGCTAAGATTCTGCTCACCCAAAAACATCTATTAGAACAAGCTGAATCTTTCAGCAAAACAGAGATTATCCTGATTGATGACGAGAATCAATTTTTAGAAGAATCATCTAATCTGGAGGTAATCAATAAACCAGAAAATTTAGCTTATGTAATCTATACCTCTGGAACGACGGGTAAACCAAAAGGGGTAATGGTTGAATACAGGAATCTAAATAATCTTGTATTTGGATTGCAGGAGCGAATTTACAATCAATATTCAGAAAAATTAAGAATCGCTTTAATCTCTCCATATGTCTTTGATGCATCAATCAAGATGATTTTTGCCGCACTTTCACAAGGTCATGGATTATATATTGTTCCTGAAGATACGAGACTTGATGGAGAAAAATTACTTGAGTTTTATGATAATAATCGAATTAATATATCAGATGGAACCCCAACACATATGGAATTGTTGTTAGATAGTATTGGTGATCAATGTTTAGATATTGATCTTAAAAACTTTATTGTCGGGGGAGAGGCTTTACAAAAGCATACCGTTGAAAGATTGCTAAAAGCCTTTAAAAACCCTGAGCTTAAGGTTACCAATGTCTATGGGCCAACGGAATGTACAGTTGATACCACTTCTTTTGAAATTTCAAAGAAAAATATATCTAATTTGAATACAATCCCAATCGGTCAACCTATGCCAAATTATCAGGTCTATATTCTTGATAATGAAAATAGGGTTCAGCCGATAGGAGTTCCTGGAGAATTATGTATTGGCGGTGACGGTGTAGCCAGAGGTTATTTAAATCGTGAGGAATTAACGAAAGAAAAGTTTATTCAAGATCCATTTAATCAAGGTGGCAGATTATATAGATCAGGAGATTTAGCTAGATGGACAGAAGATGGAACAATCGAATATATGGGCAGAATAGATAATCAAGTAAAAATTCGTGGATTTAGAATCGAATTAGGTGAGATCGAAAGCAAATTATTAGAATATGATTATATTCAAGATGCTGCGGTAATTGCTAGAGAGAATGAACAGGGCGGAAAGTATCTCTGTGGTTATATTGTACCAGTTAAGACAGATTTTGAATTATTAATATCTGAGATTCGCGGGCTACTTGCAAGGGAATTACCTGAGTATATGATACCATCATATTTTGTTCAATTAGAAAATTTACCTTTAACTATAAATGGTAAATTAAACAAGAGAGCATTGCCAGAACCTGAAGTCAAAGCTGAAGCAGAGTACGTTGCTGCTAAGACGAGTATTGAAGAAATCTTAGTTGCAATCTGGCAGAAGATCTTAAGAGTCGAGAGTATAGGGGTTAATGATAACTTCTTCGAGGTTGGTGGAGATTCTATCAAAGCTATTCAAATGTCTTCAATGCTTAGAAAAGAAGGATTGAAGGTAGAGACCAGAGATTTCTTCTTGCATCCAACAATCAAAGAGTTATCAAAAGCTGTAAAGAAGATTAAGCGAGTTATAGACCAGAGCGTGGTAGAAGGCGAAGTTAAATTGACTCCGATTCAAAGTTCATTCTTTGAAAACTTAATCGAAACAAATCACTATAATCAGGCTGCAATGCTTTATAGTAAAGAAGGATTTGACCAGGAGCATATTAGTAATGCATTTACAAAAATAGTTGAACATCATGACGCCCTAAGAATGATCTATGAGATAAATGATAGCCAGATCATTCAAAAGAACCGACCTGTTTCAGATAAACTCTTCGACTTCGAACTCTTTGATTTTAGAAGTGAAGCTGATGTAGAAGCAAAAATTGAAAGAGAAGCGAATAAGTTACAGAGTGGAATCATGATTAGCGAAGGCCCACTCGTAAAGTTAGGACTCTTTAAAACAAATTTAGGAGATCATTTTATGATAGTGATTCACCATTTAGTAGTTGATGGTGTCTCCTGGAGAGTCTTGCTTGAAGATTTTGCTATAGGTTATCAGCAGAGTGTAGAAGGTGTAGAGATCAGTCTTCAAGATAAAACAGATTCCTATAAGTACTGGTCAGAAGAGTTAGCAAAATATGCAGAAAGTCAGGATGCGTTAGAAGAATTGGTTTATTGGAAAGAAATCCAAGCAAACGAATTCGTAAGTTTACCTCGTGATTGTCAAATAGATCAGGAAATGAGAAAAGGCAAGAACTACGATTCTGCAAATATCACTCTGAGTAAAGATCAAACAAATCAATTACTTAAAGAAGTAAATTGGGCGTATAATACAGAGATCAATGATATCTTGTTATCAGCATTAGGAATGACAATTAATAAATGGGCTGGATTAGAGAAGATATTAATCACCTTAGAAGGACATGGACGTGAAGAGATCATTGAAGATATGGATATCAGTCGTACTGTAGGTTGGTTTACTTCCAAATTCCCAGTTCTATTGGATATGAGTAAAATCGAAGAGTTTTCATACTCGATCAAATCAGTAAAAGAGATTTTACGGAGAATTCCAAATAAAGGTATCGGGTATGGAATATTAAAGTATCTTACACCAGATGAGAAAAAAGTTGGATTGCAATTTAATATTCAGCCAGAGATCAGCTTTAACTATCTAGGAGAGTTTGATCAAACTGTCAATGATCTATTTACTTTCTCTAACATCAGTATGGGAAATCTTGTGAGTCCCGAGCGTGAGAGAAAAACTTCTCTCAATATTAACGGAATGATCGTTGAAGAAAAATTAACCATCTCATTTACCTATAACAAATATGAGTATGAAAAAGAAAGTATTGAAAAATTAATTGATTGCTATAAATCAAATCTATTAAAGATCGTTGAACATTGTATCGGAAAAGATGAAAAAGAAGTTACACCAAGTGACCTTGGAGATAATGAAGTTTCCATCGAAGAATTAGACGAAATTAAAGACATTCTGGATTTATAGGGAGGTAGTTAGATGAAACGAAAGGTTGAAATAGAAAAATTATATTCCCTCTCCCCAATGCAAGAAGGTATGCTCTATCATTCTCTCTTAAATAAAGATTCAAATGCTTATTTTGAACAGAGTGTTTTTACTATCACTGGCGATATTGATAGAGAACTTTTGGAGAAAAGTTTGAATCTTTTGATTGAAAAACATGAATCTTTACGAACTGTTTTTGTACATGAAAAAGTAGCTAAGCCAAAACAAGTTGTCCTAAAAAATGTAGAAGGAAAAATTGATTTCGAAGATATATCCTATTTGGATGCTGTTTCCCAAGAAAAGTATCTTGAAGAGTACAAAGTTCAAGACAGAGATAAGGGATTTGTTCTAACAAAACATTTATTAATGCGGGTTACACTTTTTAAGACAGGTAAAGAATCCTATAAATTGATCTGGAGTTTTCCACATATCATCATGGATGGTTGGTGTTTGGGGATTATTTTTAAGGACTTAATCGAAATCTATAGTTCTTTAAGAAAAAATGATACTGTTGAAATAACATCAATTACACCATACATTGATTATATCAAATGGCTGGAAAAACAGAATCAAAAAGCAGGATTAGAGTATTGGGAAAATTATCTTAGTGGTTATGATACGCAGGCTACCTTACCTAATTTAGGTAGCCCTGTGTCTGATCAATATCAAGTAAGTGAATATGAGTTTACAATAAATGAAAAATTTACACATGATCTAATGACCGTTGCTAAAGAAAATCAGGTAACGATTAATAACCTGATGCAAACTGCCTGGGGAGTATTATTGCAAAAATATAACAATACAGATGATGTAGTTTTTGGAGCGGTTGTTTCAGGCAGACCCTCTGAGATTGCAGGAATTGCAGAGGTTGTAGGTCTATTTATCAATACTGTTCCTGTGAGAATCTCAGTTGGTGAGAATAATAACTTTGCTAAGTTACTTAAAAGCGTACAAATTAAATCAGTCTCAGCAAAACAATTTGAATATTTACCTTTAGCAGATATTCAATCATCATCTTCTTTGAAGAATAATTTAATTGATCATCTGATGGTCTTTGAAAATTATCCAATTGAAGAAGGGATAAAGGATGTAAGTAGTGTTGATGAACTCGGATTTAGGGTAGTGGATGTAGAATTTTTTGAACAGACAAATTATGATTTTAATATTATTATATTCCCTGAAAAAACTCTGACTATTAATTTTAATTATAATACTGCTGTTTATGATGGTGATTTTGTTAAAAAGATAGGATTACATTTCACTCAAATCTTAAATCAAATTGTTGAGAATCCTAAAATTAATTTATCAGAGATTGAAGTAATCACCGAAGAAGAAAAATCACAGCTTTTATATGATTTTAATGACACACAGACTGAATATCCGAATGATCAGACATTACATCAATTATTTGAAGAACAGGCAAAAAAGACTCCAGATAACATTGCTGTAATATTTGATGATCAAACGCTTACATATTCTGAATTAAATAAAAGAGCAAATCAACTAGCATCCATTTTAAGAAGCAAAGGTGTGGGAACTGACAGTATTGTAGGTTTGGTGGTAGAAAGATCTTTTGAGATGATTATTGGAATATATGCGATACTAAAATCTGGAGGAGCATATCTGCCACTTTCTCCTGATTATCCTAAAGAAAGAATAGATTATATCCTTACAAATAGTGAGGCTAAGTTATTACTAACCCAGGAACGTTTTCTAGATTTGTGTAACGATTCTTGTGAGGTAATCAACTTAGAAGATGCTAATTCTTATGGTAAAAAAAGCGACGATTTAGAGAATATAAATAGTCCCAGAGATTTAGCGTATGTAATCTATACATCTGGTTCAACTGGAAAACCAAAAGGAGTTATGATAGAACATCATTCAGCAATAAATAGATTAAAATGGATGCAAGCAAAATATCCAATCACAGAAAATGATCTAATCTTGCAGAAAACGCCATTTACTTTTGATGTATCTGTTTGGGAACTATTCTGGTGGGCTCTTGAGGGAGCAAAAGTTTGCTTATTAGTTCCAGATGGTGAAAAAGATCCTGCCACTATCGTTGAGACTATAGAAAAAGAAGAAGTAACTGTGATACATTTTGTTCCTTCGATGCTGAATGCATTTTTAGAATATGTAGGAGAGCAAAAGAGTTCAGTAAGGCTAAAAAGTTTACAAAAAGTTTTCACGAGTGGTGAGGAATTAAAAGTACATCATGTTGAACGTTTTATGACTCTGTTAGCTAAAGTAAATGATACAAAATTAGCAAATTTGTATGGACCTACAGAAGCGACTGTGGATGTAACATATTTTGACTGTAATTCTGAAAAGAATTATAAGAATATCCCAATAGGAAAACCGATTCATAATATAAAACTATATATCTTAGATCAAAGCAATCATCTAGCACCGGTGGGAACAGCGGGAGAGTTATGTATATCTGGTTTAGGTTTAGCAAGGGGATATTTGAACCGCCCAGACTTAACAGAAGAAAGATTTATTCCCAATCCCTTTGTAGAGGGAGAACGAATATATCGTACTGGAGACCTATCTCGTTGGTTACCAGATGGAAATATAGAATTTTTAGGACGAATCGATTTTCAAGTAAAGATCAGAGGATTTAGAATAGAATTAGGCGAGATAGACAATTCACTGCTCAAGATAGAATATATTAAAGAAGCACTTGTTATAGATCGTGAAGATGTTGCCGGAGAGAAATATCTCTGTGCATATATTGTATCTGATGACGAAGTAGATACTCCAAAAGTGAGAATGATTCTTGCAAAGAGCTTGCCTGATTATATGATACCTGTGCATTTTGTTCAGTTAGAAAGAATTCCGCTAACTTTAAGTGGCAAGGCAAACAGAAAAGCTCTGCCTGCACCTGAAGTGAAGATCACAGAAGAGTATATTGCCCCGAGAACTGAATTAGAAGAAAGTCTGGTCAAGATCTGGTCAGAAGTGCTTAGAATAGATCAAGCTAATATCGGTATTGATGCCAACTTCTTTGAAATCGGTGGACATTCATTAAAAGCGATTCAGGTAATTGGTAAAATACAAAAGCAACTCAAAGTTGCGGTCACAATTCCTATCTTTTTTGAAGCATCAACAATTAGAAAACTTGCTGTCATCATAGATGGGGCAGAAAAAACAAAATTTGTTGATCTAGAAAAGGTAGAGGAAAAAGATATTTATGAACTATCCTATAATCAGAAACGGCTCTGGTTAATTAATCAACTTGACCCTGATAGTCCTGCTTACAATCTCTCAGAAAAGATTGAGTTAAAAGAAGATGTAGATCAAGAGATTGTAAAAAAAGCTTTAAGTAAAATAATCGAACGTCATGAGAGTTTTAGGACAGGCTTTAAAAATTTTAGTGGTGAACCAGTTCAGTTTGTTAATGAGAAAGTAGAATTGCCTTTTGAATACATAGATATCTCCAGGTTAGATGAAGTTAAAAAGATAAAGAGTGATGAGATTTTTGCAAAAGTCGCAAAGACTATTTTTGACCTTGCTAAAGCTCCTTTATTTAAAGTAGTATTAGTAAAGTTAGCTGAGAATAGATATGATTTGATCTACAATATGCATCATATAATCTCAGATGGATGGTCTATGCAAATATTACAAAGAGAATTTGGACAAATCTATGAGGGATATAAAGATAGCAATGAAGTTCAATTACAAAGAGTAGAATATCAATATAAAGACTTTGCTGAATGGCATAATAAGCAAATTTCTAATCCTTTGATAAAGGAAAAATCTCATAAGTATTGGGAAAATAAGCTTAAAGCAGGATATCCCGAATTAGAACTTCCACGAGATTTTGCACATATGAGTAAAATCAAGGCCAATCAAAAAAGTTCATCTTATAAAGCTGTAGTAAAGAGTGATGTTAAAGAGTTACTAAAAAAACTTGCTAAAGATCATAATACTTCTCTATTTATGGTGATGTTTTCAGCTGTGAATCTCTTATTTTCACGTCTTACTAACCAAAAGGAGATTGTGATTGGTGTAGCGGGTGCGGGTAGAGAGCATATTTCATTGCAAAATATTATTGGTTACTTTATTAACTCTATACTTCTGAAAAATCACGTAGAGTATGATGAAAACTTTACTGATCTTTTGCAACGGATTGATAAAGAGACTTTGGAAGCCTTTCAGCATCAGAGTTATCCTTTAGAGTTAGTGTTAGATGATCTGAAGATGAGATTTCCAGAGGTTTCTGTCTTCTTTAATATGCTTAATATGATGGAAACTGCTACCGAAAATGAACTTAAATCTTTTGCAGGTGAGCATATTGAAAATGTGCAGGATGTGAAGTTTGACCTTGAATTCTATGTGGTGGAATATAAAAATGGTATTGAGATCTATTGGAATTATAAAAATTCACTCTTTTTACCTGAAACGATAGAATATTTTGCAAATGAGTATCTAAAAGTATTGGGCGAAATAGCTACTACACCTGCGAAAAAGATCAAAGAGTATAATATCTTCTCTTCAAAATTTGAGAAGCTAGAAAATTCGATTAACCCAACAAATAGTTTTATCGAATTTAAAAAAGAAGAGATAAATCAATCTATCGTCAGCCGTTTTGAAAAACAGGTAGAGTTATATAATTCTCGAATCGCCGTTAAAACAGAAAAGCAGAGCTTAACTTATCAAGAGTTGAATGATACTGCTAATCAAATTGCGCGAAGCATTCGTAAAGTATCAGAAGCTAAGCCAGAAGGGATAGCTATTCTTTTTGAACATGATGTAGATATGATTTCAGGAA
Source organism: Halanaerobiales bacterium (assembly GCA_030627905.1). Lineage (GTDB taxonomy): Bacteria > Bacillota > Halanaerobiia > DY22613 > DY22613 > JAGMES01. The sequence goes on along the minus strand of DAOVRZ010000034.1, from coordinate 21,382 downwards.
TCTTTGGTACATTAAAATCTGGGAATTACTATATTCCTCTTGATCCAACTTATCCAATTAAGAGATTGGTTTACATGTTCGAGGATTCCAATGCGAAAATTTTGTTGACTAATGATAAAAATAAGTCATTGGCTGAAAGTTTAACTAAGGAACTTGGTAGAGGAATTAAGATAGTTAATATTGAAGAGATTGATCCTGCAGTATCAAAGAAAAATATAAATCACACAATTGATCCAGATAGTATCTCCTATATTCTTTATACATCTGGTTCAACTGGTAAGCCCAAAGGGGTAATCCAGAAGCATAAAAATGTACTGCATTTCATTGAAGTGTACACAAATAATTTACATATCAGTTCAGATGATCGCTTAACATTACTCTCATCATATAGTTTTGATGCAGCGGTGATGGATATATATGGTGCTTTGCTAAATGGAGCAGCACTATATCTGTATGATCTCAAGAAATCGGGAGATTTAATTCAATTATCGAATTGGCTTAGGGATGAAAAGATTACGATTTATCATTCTATACCAACAGTCTATAGATACTTTACTGACGAGTTGACTGAAGATGATGAGTTTCCAGAATTAAGATTGATCGTTTTGGGTGGAGAAGCAGTCTATAAGCGTGATGTCGAGAGATATAAGAGATATTTCAAAGATGATTGTCTTTTCGTTAATGGTCTGGGTCCAACTGAATCGACGGTTACTTTACAGTATTTTATTGATAAAGAGACAGAAGTATTAAAAGAAGCAGTACCAGTTGGTTTCCCTGTTGATGAAACAGAAGTCTTCTTGATTGATGATAATAATGAAGAAGTCGGAGTTTTTTGTATAGGTGAGATTGTTTATAAGAGTGATTATCTCTCTCCAGGATATCTGAATAATCCTGAAAAAACTGCCGAAGTATTTGTAAATGATTCACTATCTAATGAAGGCAGAGTTTATCGTTCAGGCGATTTAGGACGGCGTTTGATAGATGGAAGTATTGAGTTTATTGGCAGAGGAGATGCTCAGGTTAAAATAAGAGGTTATCGCATCGAATTAGGAGAGATTGAGAATAAACTTATCACTTATCCTGATGTCAAAGAAGCAGTTGTTTTAGCCAAAGAAGATGGAAATGGCACAAAATATCTATGTGGTTATTATGTTTCTAAAGAAGAGATTCAAGCATCTGAACTAAGAGAGTTTTTAGCTAAAGAACTGCCAGATTATATGATTCCAGTTTATTATGTTCGGATGAATGAGTTCCCTGTTACCCAATCTGGTAAGATAAACAGACGAGTTCTGCCAGAACCAGATTTTGTGGTGGTAGGAGTGGAATATATTGCACCGAGAAATGAAACTGAAAAAATTCTGGCTAATATTTGGGCCAATGTTCTCGGTATAGAGGCAGAAAAGATAGGAGTTAATAACAATTTCTTTGAATTGGGCGGACATTCTTTAAAAGCTACTCAATTGATCTCGAAGATTTATAAAGAGTTTGATGTAAAGGTACCATTACCAGAGATATTTAAAAACTCAACCGTTTCTGGTATAGCTAAGTATCTTGAAGTAGCTAAGAAGGAGAGCTATACAGCGATAGAAGTTGCTAAAGAGATGGAATATTATTCATTATCTTCAGCACAGAAGAGATTATTTATTCTGCAAAAGTTAGAGACAGGTTATAATATTCCGACAGTTGCTCTCTTAGAGGGTGAAATAGAGATAGCTAAACTAGAGGCTGTATTTAGGAAATTAATCAATAGACATGAAAGTCTAAGAACTTCTTTTGAAATGGTTGATAGACAGGCTGTCCAGAAAATTAATGATCTGAGTTTAGATTTTGCAATCGAATATTTCGAATCAATTAAAGTAGAAGCAGATGAGATAATTACAAACTTTATCAGGCCTTTTGACATAGAGAAAGCGCCTCTCTTTAGAGTAGGGCTGATTAAGGTTGCTGAAAATGAGCATTTATTGATCGTTGATATCCATCATATTATCTCAGATGGTACTTCAATCGGGATATTTGTTAAAGATTTTATGTCTTTATATAGTGGTGAAGAGTTGCCTGAGTTAAGAATTCAGTACAAAGATTATGCGGAATGGCAAAATACTGAGCAGAGCAATGCTTTGATTAAAAAACAAGAAGAATACTGGTTAAAAGAGTTTTCGGGTCAGATTCCAGTAATTGATCTACCGATTGATTATCAAAGACCAACAGTGCAAAGTTTTGCAGGAAATAGAAATCTCTTTGAGATTGGGCATAAAGAAACAGAAGGACTTAAAAAACTAGCTCGTAATGAAAACGCGACTCTGTATATGGTTCTCTTAGCGGTATATAATGTATTACTTGCAAAATTAAGTGGTCAGGATGATATTATTGTCGGTACACCGATTGCGGGAAGACGGCATCCAGATCTTCAGAGTATCATTGGAGTGTTTATTAACACTCTAGTATTGAGAAATAAGCCAACTGCTGATAAGAGATTTACAGATTTTTTAGGAGAAGTTAGTAATCAGACACTACAGGCATTTGAAAATCAGGAGTATCCCTTTGAGGGCCTTGTGCAAAAAGCTAATGTGGCGAGGGATGTAAGTAGAAATCCACTCTTTGATGTTTTCTTTGCATTACAGAATATGGATATGCCGGAAGTTGAGATTCCTGGTCTAAAGTTAAAGCCATATGATTTTGAGAGCGAAGTTTCCAAGTTTGATCTTAGTTTTTATGGTGTGGAAATTGATGATGTTGATGGAAACAGTTTAAGATTTACCGTAGAGTATAGCACAAAGTTATTTAAAGAAGAGACGATTCAAAGATTTATTGGCTACTTTATGAAGATAGTTTCTGCTGTACTAGAAGAATCTGAGAACAAGTTAGCAGATATCGAAATACTTACAGAGAGTGAAAAGACTCAAATACTATATGACTTTAATGATACAGCACTAGAATACTCAAAAGATAAAACTATACATCAGATATTTGAAGAACAGGTTGAAAAGACTCCAGATCTGAAAACCCTTGTTTATGGTGACAAGTGTTTGACTTATCGGGAATTGAATAACAAGTCAAATCAACTTGCTAATCTATTGCGCTCAAAAGGTGTCGCAAAAGATAGTTTGGTTGGTATCATGCTAACACGTTCAATTGAGATGATGGTTGGAATTTTAGGAATCTTAAAAGCAGGGGGCGTTTATCTGCCGATTGATCCATCATATCCTGATGATCGAGTAAAGTATATGTTAGAAGATAGTAATGCAGCTATTTTGCTAATCGAAAAAGGTTTATTAGATCAACTAAATAGTATTCAGTTTACAGGCGAAATTATAGACGTAACTGATGAGAGTATCGAAAAGTTTGCTGATGCTAATTTGGCAAACATCGCTTCTCCAGATAATCTGGCATATGTGATCTATACATCTGGATCAACTGGTAAGCCAAAAGGTGTAATGATTGAACATCAGAATGTGGTTAACTTTATAAAAGCGATTATCTCTAAAATCGAATTTGCTGCAGAAAAGAAAATACTTGCATTGACAACAATCTCTTTCGATATCTTTGTATTAGAAACATTGGTACCGTTGGCGAGTGGATTAGCGGTCGTGATTGCAGATGAAAATCATCAAAATGATCTTAGTTTACTCAAAAATATAATAATTGAAAGTGAAGTAGATATGGTACAGGTGACTCCATCACGGCTGACATTATTGATGGAAGGCAATGATCAGACCTGGCTTAAAGGCATTAAAGTTTTGATGGTTGGTGGAGAAGCGTTTCCAGATCAATTGCTTAAAAAGGTGCAAAGCCAGTTTGCAGGCAAAATATATAATTTATATGGCCCAACTGAGACAACAGTTTGGTCTGCTATCAAAGATGTTACTAAGGCAGATAAGGTCACAATCGGAACTCCTATAGCCAATACTCAAATCTATATCCTTGATCGTTCTGGTCATATTCAACCAGTCGGGGTAGCGGGAGAATTGTGTATTGGTGGAGATGGAGTAACACGAGGGTATTTAAATACTCCTGACCTCACAGAAGAAAAATTTATCGCTAATCCATATCAAGATGGAAAGAGAATTTATCGGACTGGTGATCTCGTGAGATGGCTCTCAAATGGAGAGATTGAGTTTTTGGGCAGAATCGATAATCAGGTGAAGATCAGAGGTTATCGAATTGAGCTGGGTGAGATCGAGAGCAGGTTGCTGGCCCATGATGAGATCATGGAAATTGTTGTAACTGCAGTTGAAACGAAAAAATCTGTAAAATCTTTAGCAGCATACTTTGTTTCTAAGACAGAACTTACAGTAACTAAGTTAAGGGCATATTTATCAGATGAGTTGCCTGCATATATGATTCCAGCATATTTTGTTCAGTTAGATGAGATGCCATTGACTCCAAATGGCAAGATAGATAGAAAACAACTCCCAGAGCTTGAAGTGAATCGTCCAAAATTGGGAACTACTTTTGTTGCTCCGAAAAATAATTTAGAACAAATGATTGCAGATATCTGGAAGAATGTTCTTACTGTAAATGAAGTGGGTGTGGATGATAATTTCTTTGATCTTGGAGGTAATTCCTTTGATCTAATTCAGGTAAATACAGAATTAAAAGAAGTTATTGATAAAGATGTCTCTGTGGTAACAATGTTTAGATATCCGACAATTCGTTCTTTCGCTAAGTATCTACACACATCTGATGATAGTGCTTCAATTCAGAGCATATCTGATCAAAAGAATCGGAATGATGCAATAAATGAAGGGAAAGACAGACTAAGAGAACTTAGGGAAAGTGAAGAAAAATCTGATGGTAGAACAGGATTTGAGATTGCGGTAATTGGTATAGCTGGAAGATTTCCTGGAGCTAAGAATGTAGATGAATTCTGGGCCAACTTAAAAAATGGCGTCGAATCGATCACTTTCTTTACAGATGAAGAATTAGAAGAGGCTGGCATCGAACCAGAACTTATTCAAAATCCAAATTATATTAAGGCAAAAGGTGTTCTAGAGGATATCGAGTACTTTGATCCATTATTCTTTGATTATTCTCCAAGAGAAGTAGAGATGATGGATCCACAATTTAGACTTTTACATGTTTGTGCCTGGGAAGCTTTGGAGAATGCAGGTTACAATGCAGATACATATGCTGGATCAATCGGAGTTTATGCAGGTTCTTCACCAAATCATGCCTGGATGGCTCGCGCATATTCAAGAATTCAAAACCCTGCAGATCAATATGTTGTAGCAACTTTAAATGGTAGAGATTTTTTAAGCACCCGGATTTCATATAAACTTAACTTACAAGGGCCAGCCTTTACAGTACAAGCAGCTTGCTCAACTTCATTAGTTGCAATTGATCTCGCGTGTCAGAATTTATTAAGCGGAAAGTGTGATATGGCTTTAACTGGTGGAGTATCACTATCGCTTCCTAAGAAATCAGGTTATATTTATCAGGAAGGAATGATTAAATCACCAGATGGTCATTGCCGAGCATTTGATGCTGAGGCGAAAGGAACAATTTTTGGAGATGGTGTGGGTATTGCTGTTTTAAAGCGGCTTGATGACGCTATTAAAGATGGAGATTATATTCATGCTGTGATCAAAGGTTCTGCTATCAACAATGACGGTGTTAGAAAAGTTGGCTTTACAGCACCGAGTGTGGAGGGTCAGGCCGAGGTTATCAAAGCTGCCCAACATATGGCAGAAGTTGATTCGGCAAGTATAAGTTATATCGAAACCCATGGCACAGCAACAACTTTAGGTGATCCAATTGAAGTGGAAGCTTTAAAATTAGCTTTTGATTCTGAAAAAAGAAATTATTGTGGAATTGGATCAGTTAAGACAAATGTGGGTCATTTAAATATTGCAGCAGGGATTGCAGGATTTATTAAGACGGTTCTGGCGTTGGAGTATAAGTTCATACCACCTAGTTTGCATTTTAAATCTCCGAATCCAAAGATTGATTTTGATAATAGTCCATTTTATGTTAACACTGAATTGAAGGAATGGAAAAATGGCAAATATCCTTTACGGGCTGGAGTTAGTTCATTTGGTATTGGTGGTACAAATGCTCATATAATATTAGAAGAAGCGCCAGAGATGAAAGATTCGTTAGAAACTAGACCATATAAACTGATCATGCTTTCTGCTAAATCTGCTTCATCTCTTGAGCGAACAACAGATAATTTAATTGATTACTTAAAGAAAAACCCAGAGAGTAATCTTGCGGATGTAGCGTATACTCTTCAGGTTGGTAGAAAGCCATTTAAAAATCGGAGAATGATGATTGTTAGAGATGTAGATGAGCTGATAGATGGGTTATCGTCACTTGATTCGAAAAAAGTGTTTACATCGTCAGTAGGTAAGAACCATCGGCCCGTATTTTTTATGTTCTCTGGTCAGGGTTCTCAGTATATGAATATGGGACTTGAGCTTTATCAGAATGAGTTGGCATTTAGAGAAGTTGTCGATGAATGTTTGGGTATTTTACAGCCACTCATCGATGAAGACTTAAAAGAGATTCTATATCCAGAAAATGTTAATTCTAAGAATGTTGAAGAATTAAAAAATAAGATTAATCAAACATATCTCACACAACCTTTAATTTTCACTTTTGAATACGCACTGGCTAAATTACTCTTAAGATGGGGTATAAAACCTGATGCTATGATCGGACATAGTATTGGTGAATATGTGGCGGCATGTTTATCTGGAGTATTTTCGTTAGAGGATGCATTGACTTTGGTTACATTAAGAGGACGATTAATGAATAAGATGCCTCATGGTTCGATGTTAAGTGTTCCTGTATCACATGAAGAGTTAGAGCAAATATTAACTGAAGAGATTTCTATTGCTGCTGTAAACACGCCAGCAAGTACAGTTCTTTCTGGTACAGACGAAGCGATTGATCAGTTTGCTAGAGTATTAGAAGAGAAAGGTTACCAGAGTAGGCGACTTCATACATCCCATGCATTTCATTCGATGATGATGGATCCGATTTTGGAGAGATTTAGGGATAAGATGGAAGAGATTGCTCTTAATAAACCTGAGATACCTTATATCTCAAATGTTAGTGGTAATTGGATTACTGTGGAAGAAGCGATGGATCCAGATTATTGGGTGAAGCATCTTCGGGGGACAGTACGGTTTGCGGATGGGATGAGGGAAATGTTCAAGGTGGGGAATGGGGTGTTTGTGGAGGCTGGCCCGGGTCAAACACTTAGTACCTTAGCCAGACAGCATCCAGATAAAACTCGACAACATCTTGTTCTCAATCTTGTCAGACATCCAAAAGAAAATGAGTCAGACCTCTCTTTCCTCTTAAATAGACTAGGTCGTTTATGGCTTAATGGAATAGACATTAATTGGTCAGAGTTTTATGCAAATGAAGAGAGACACCGGATTCCATTACCAACCTATCCTTTTGAACGTCTTTACTTTGATATCGATATAACTGGACAATCATTAATTGCAACAAAAAAGAGTGGCGAAGAAGCTAAATCGTCTTATCCAGAAACAATTTTATATTCTAGAGGCGAACTTCCTGATGATTATGTAGCACCACGAAATGAAGTTGAAGAAAAAATTATTGAAGTTTTTGGTGGAGTCTTAGGAATCAATCAGATAAGTATTCATGAGAATTTTTTTGAATTGGGTGGGGATTCCCTAAAATCAGTTAGTGTTGCCGCTAAAATTCATCAAGAATTAAATGTAGAGATTCCACTATCAGAACTCTTTAAACGACCAACTGCTGCAGAACTTGCAGAGTTTATAAATGATGCTGGGGAAAATTTGTATACCTCCATTGAACCAACATCGAAAAAAGAATACTACCGATTATCATCTGCCCAGAAACGGCTTTATCTCACGCAACAGATGAATAAAGATACTTTGAGTTACAACATGCCTTTTATAAATATTTTAACAGGTAAGCTTGATCAAGAAAAATTAGCAGAAACCTTTAAGCATTTGATTAAGAGACATGAAAGCTTTAGAACATCATTTATAGTTGTAGATGGAGAACCTGTGCAAAAGATCATTGAAAAAGTAGAGTTTGCTATCGAATATTTTAATGCTAATGAAGAAGAAGCTAAAGAGATCATCAATAGCTTTATTAGGCCATTTAATCTTGAAAAAGCTCCTCTTCTCAGAGTAGGACTTATCAGAATAAGTAAAGATAGACATATTTTGATGCTAGACATGCACCATATCATTTCTGATGGAACTTCTCAAGGTATATTACTAAAAGAGTTTATGTGCTTATATGGGGAAGATGAACTAGCTGAGCTTAAACTTCAGTACAAAGATTACTCAGAGTGGCAGAATATGCAACTAGAAAATGATGCCATGAAGAAACAAGAGGAATATTGGTTAAACGAATTTGCAGGCGATATACCAAAATTAAATCTATTAACGGATTACCCTAGACCAACAGTACAAAGTTTTAGAGGAAATAGTATAAGTTTTGAGCTGGGCAGGGAAGATACAGAAAGGTTAAAAGAACTAATCATTGAAGAAAAAACTACATTATTTATGTTACTGCTTACAATTTATAATGTATTCCTTGCGAAATTGAGCGGAGATGAAGAGATTGTAATTGGAACAGTAACAGATGGCCGTCAACATTATGATCTAAAACCGATCATTGGAATGTTTGTAAACACACTTGCTATGAAAAATGTACCTTCAAAGGAAAAGACATTTAAAGAGTTTTTAAGAGAAGTTACAAATAGAACTTTGCAGACATTTGAAAATCAGGATTATCAGTTTGAAGATCTGGTTAGGAAAGTTGTCGTCAATAGAGAACCAGGTCGGAGCCCAATTTTCGATGTGATGTTCCTATTGCAGAATATGGATATTCCTGAAATTGAGCTACCAGGATTAAAATTACAAACCTATGACTGGGAAAGTTTGATCTCTCGATTTGATCTTACTCTATATGCTACAGAAACAACAGATTCTATTAATTGTGCTTTTGTATATAGTACTGAACTTTTTAAAGAGGAGACTATCGAATTGATGAAAGAACGTTTTATCATCTTGTTAAGAAGTATTCTGGATAACACAGATTACAGAATAGAAGATTTAGAGTATCGAACATCCCTTGAACAAGAGTTAAGTGATGTAATTGATTTAGATTTTGATTTTTAGATTAATCTTCAGTGAGGGGTGTGTAAGTAGCACCCCTCTGCTGAAGAAACATAAAAAGTAGGTGAGATAGTGGTGAATGATCAAAAAAGGAAAGTGATTGAAGAGTATTGGCTTAAAAAATTATCTGGCGAATTGCCAAAAATTTCATTACCTCTAATTTCTGACTTTAAGAAAGAGCTAACGCCAGAGATAGCAAATTATGAGATACAACTTTCTGATCAGATAGCTAGTAATTTGAATAGGATTAGTAAAGGTTCAGATATTGCACTATTTATACTTGTTTTAAGTGGATTAAATATTGTTTTAAATAAATATACAGGAGTTGATGACCTGGTTATTGGTTCAATGACTCCTAAGAAGGATGCTAACACTAGTGAATTGCTATTATTAAGAAACCAAATTTCTATTAAATTAACTATTAAAGAAATATTAAATACAACAAAAAAGATGGTATTGGAAGCTTTTAATTATGGGGAATATTCTTTTGAGGAAATTTATAATAAACTTAAATCTTTATATGATCAGAACTTTGAGTTGGAGATTTTCAATATTGCTTTGCTTTATGATAAACTCCATGACACAAATGATTTTCCTATTAAATTTGATATAGTCTTTATCTTATCTAGTAAGGGAGAAAAATTGTCTTTGGATGTAAGATATAACTCTGTATTATATTCAGAAGATATTATTAGATATTTTTGCAAAAACCTGCTTAATATTTTTGAAAACTTATCCGCTTATCTAGATCAAGAAATTTCAATGCTAGAGATGGTTAGTCGAGAAGAAAAAGAAAAACTGTTAGAGTTTAATGATACTAAAATTGAATATTTGAAAACTAAAACCATTCATGAGCTATTCGAAGAACAGGTTGAAAACAGACCTGATGATATAGCACTGATTTTTGAGGAAGAGTCTTTAACATATAAAGAATTAAATGAAAAATCTAATCAGTTAGCTCATATATTGCGAGATAAAGGGGTTCAAGCTGATAATATAATTGGAATCATGGTAAAACGATCATTAGAGATGATCGTTGGGATTTTGGGTGTTTTAAAAGCCGGAGGAGCCTATCTTCCTGTTGACCCTACTTATCCACAAGAGAGAATTAAGTATATGATAGAAGATAGTGGAGTAAATATATTGCTTACTCATCATGATGTAAGTAATTTGGACAAACTGGAGTTTATGGGTGAAAGCATAGATATTACTGATAAAAGTTTGAGTGATTGCAATAAAACTAAATTGGAAAATATTGCTTCTCCAAATAATTTAGCATATATTATTTATACATCTGGTTCCACAGGAAAACCAAAAGGTGTAATGATAGAACATAGAAATGTACTTAACTTTATCAAAGGGATCAGCTCAAAGATTGATTTCTCGTCCAGTAAAACAATATTAGCATTGACTACGATATCTTTTGATATCTTTGTTTTAGAAACATTAGTACCTTTAGCTAAAGGAGTAAAAATTGTTATTGCTAGTGAAGATCAGCAGAATAATTTAGAACTTCTTCAGGAATTGTTGATTACACACGCTATTAATATGTTACAATTAACTCCTTCACGTTTGAAATTGCTAATAAATAATAGTGATGATTTATCCTGTTTTAGTGGGATAGAAGAGTTAATGGTTGGTGGTGAAGCTTTTCCAGAGCATTTATCTACAACATTAACGAAAAATTTTAATGGTAGAATATTTAACTTATATGGCCCGACAGAGGCAACTGTATGGTCCACTTTGCAAGAAGTTGTAGACTGGAGGGAAATCAATATCGGAACTCCGATAGCGAATACTCAAATATATATTCTTAATGAAAATCAAAAAATTAACCCGATAGGGGTCAATGGTGAACTATGCATCGCAGGTGATGGCCTTGCGCGAGGATACCTAAATAATCCTGAACTTACTCAGGAAAAATTTATTATTAAAGATGGTAAAAAATTATATCGGACAGGGGATTTGGCGAGATGGAATGCAAATGGTGAAATAGACTTTTTAGGTAGAATTGATCATCAAGTAAAAATTAGAGGTTTTAGAATTGAGTTAGGAGAGATTGAAAATATATTATTATCTCATGATGATATAGATGCGGTCGTCGTAAATGCTCTAGAAAATACAAATGGTGATAACTCATTAGCGGCTTACTACATTTCTCATAAAGCATTCACAATTTCTGATTTCAGAGACCATCTACTGCAAAATCTACCTGAATATATGGTACCATCATATTTTGTTAAGTTAGAAAAAATTCCATTAACTCAAAATGGAAAAGTTAATAGAAAAGCGTTACCAAACCCAGATGTTAATGTAGAACAAAACTATGTAGCACCAAGAGATCAATTAGAAGAAAAAATAGTAGAGATTTGGTCAGAAGTACTCGGAGTGGATTATGATAGTATCGGAATAGATACTAATTTCTTTGAATTGGGTGGACATTCCTTAAGTGCATTTCAGATCATCAGTAAAATCCAGAAATTCATCAATGTCATGATTACCATTCCTAACTTTTTTGGATCGCCTACGATTCGTCAACTTGTTTTAGTTATCAAGGTAGCCGAGAAGAATGAGTTTAACGATCTTGAAAAAGTAGAGGAGAAAGAGTATTATCCCATTTCTTATAATCAAAGACGGCTCTGGATTCTTTATCAACTTGATCCAGAAAGCCCAGCATATAATTTACCAGGAAGAATGACACTTAAATCACAAGTTAACGAGGAATGGATTAAAAAAGCTTTAATCAAGATTATGGATCGCCACGAGAGTTTTAGGACAGGATTTAAAACAATTAATGGTGAGCTAGTTCAATTTATCATGCCTACAAATGTGATTGAACTTCCTGTAGAAATAATAGATATCTCTTCATTAAGCGCTAATGAAAAACAGCAGAAGAGAGAGGAGATTTTTGCAAAAGTAGCTAAAACCATTTTTGATCTATCTACACCACCACTTTTTACATCAGTCCTTCTAAAATTAGATAAAGAATCTTATGAGTTTATCTTTAACATGCATCATATTATTTCTGATGGTTGGTCAATGGAGATTTTGCAAAGAGAATTTTCCTACTATTGTGAAGGATATAGTCGAGGTAATGAAGTAGAACTTCCGCCTGTAGTATATCAATACAAAGATTTTGCAGTATGGCACAATAAGCAGCTAAATAATCAAAAAATAAAAGAGAAGTCCCATCAATTCTGGAAAGAGAAACTAGAAAGTGGCTTTCCTTTACTAGATTTGCCAAAAGATAATTTGAGAACTTTGGAGCAAAGCAAGAAAAGTTCTGGGTACAGATGTGTAGTTAATAAAGAAGTCAAAGACCGGCTAAGAAAAATAGCAAGTGAGAACAACACAACTCTCTTTATGGTAATGTTCTCTGGATTTAATGCATTATTATCTTATCTTTCCGGTCAGCAAGAGGTTGTTTCTGGAATCGCCAGTGCGGGAAGAGATCATATTTCATTGCAAAATATTGTTGGTTATTTTACAAATTCACTCATACAGAAGACCAAGGTTGATTATAACGAATCCTTTAGAGAGTTATTGTCTAGGGTCGATCAAGAAACTCAAGGAACATTCCAGCATCAAAGTTATCCTTTAGAATTGGTATTAGATGATCTCAAAATGAGATTTCCTGAAATATCTGTTTTATTTAATATGTTGAACATGATTGATAGTGCAAATGAAGAGCTGGATTCTTTAGATTCATATCATATAGCAAAGCTACAGGATGGGAAATTTGAGCTAGAATTATATGTAATTGAATATAAAAACGGTATTGAGATTAATTGGAGTTACAGAAATTTACTCTTTAAGCTAGAAACAATGGAATATATTGTAGGTGAATATCTGAAATTGTTAAATGAGGTTTCTCTCGATATTGGGAAACAAATTAGTGAATATAATATATTTGCTCTCAGAGATATTGAGATAAAAGGTAATCAGATTGAACCTACTAATTTATATGAAGAATTCAATGGAGATTATCAATCGATTGTCGGTCGCTTTAATGAACAGGTAGCAAAATATCCAGATCAAATAGCTGTGAAAACATATAACAGAATCCTTACTTATAATGAATTAAATCTGCTTTCCAATCAAATAGGTCGTATGATTTTGGATGAAAGTAAATCAACTTCAAATGGCATAGCTTTATTATTTGAACATGATACAGAGATGATCGCAGGAATCTTTGGCGTACTAAAATCTGGACAATACTATATCCCACTTGACCCAACATATCCAATAAAGCGTCTTACATATATGCTTAAAGATTCAGCTGCAAAGATGATCTTAACAAATGATGCAAATATACATTTGGCGAAAAAATTAATTAGAGAAGTTGAAAATGATATCACGATTATTAATATAAATGCAATTGAATCAATCTCAGACAAAAATTTAAATATTGATATTGATATTGATATTGATCCGAATGATCTAGCTTATATACTATATACTTCGGGTTCGACCGGAACTCCTAAAGGGGTCATCCAAAACCATAAAAATGTATTACATTTCATCAAAGTTTACACAAATAATTTACACATTGATTCTATTGATAGGTTAACACTCCTTTCTTCTTACTGTTTTGATGCTGCAGTGATGGATATTTATGGAGCATTATTAAACGGTGCTACATTATATCCATACAATCTAAAAGACGGAGTTCTATCATCTTTTGCAAAATGGCTACAGGATGAAAAGATAACAATCTATCACTCCATTCCAACTGTCTATAGATATTTTATAGATGAGCTTACTGGGGAGGAAGAGTTGTCAGACCTTCGTTTGATAGTCTTAGGTGGAGAAGTAGTCAATAGACGAGATGTGGAAAAATATAAGGAACATTTTTCAGACAATTGTTTGTTTATCAATGGCTTAGGCCCTACAGAATCTACGGTTACGCTTCAATATTTTATTGATAAACAAAAAGACCTTGGAAGTAAAACAGTACCAGTTGGTTTTCCAGTGGATGAAACCGAAGTCTATCTACTTGATGAAAGTAGTCAAGAAGCCCGAGTATTTGGGATCGGAGAACTTGTATTTAAGAGTGAGCATTTAGCTTTGGGTTATTTAAATAACCCAGCAAAAACCAATGAAGTATTTGTAACAGACCCGAAGACTAATGATGGTAGAGTTTATCGTACTGGTGATTTAGGAAGACGTTTGCCTGATGGAAGCATAGAATTTATTGGCAGAAGAGATTTTCAGGTGAAAGTACGAGGATATCGGATCGAATCAGGAGAGATTGAAGATAAACTCTTAAATCATCCAGATGTAAAAAAAGTAGTAGTGCTGGTAAGAGAGGCTAAGAATGGAAACAAATATTTATGTGCATATATTGTTTCAGAAAATGAAATTAATGTAGCCGAAGTACGAGAATATCTGGCAATAGAATTACCTGATTACATGATTCCTTCTCATTTTGTTATGCTAAATGAACTGCCTTTAACCAGTTCGGGTAAGGTAGATAGAAAAGCTTTGCCTGAAGTAGATTTTATAAACTCAGGAGTAGAATATATTGCGCCAACAAATGAGCTAGAAAAGAATCTAACAAAAATTTGGTCAGAAGTGTTAGACATTGCAGAAGAGAAGATCGGAGTTTATCATAACTTCTTTGAGTTAGGTGGGCATTCTCTAAAGGCAACTCAGGTGATAACACAGATTTATAAAGAGTTGAATGTGAAAATGCCATTAGCAGAGTTTTTTAAAAGACCAACAATCAATGGATTAGCTGAATATATTGCTGAGGCTGAAAACGTGAACTATTTATCAATAGAAAAAGCAGAGATTAAAGAATTTTATCCCTTATCTTCAGCTCAGAAGAGAATGTATATTTTGCAACAGATGAGCAGTGAGAATGAATTTTCACGTATTGGTTATAACATTTCAGCAGTAACAATCTTAGAAGGCGATATTGATAAAAATAAACTTCAAGAAACCTTCATGAAATTGATAACTAGACATGAAAGTTTACGAACATCTTTTGAGATTATAGAAGGAAATCCAGTACAAAAGATTCATGACAAAGTAGATTTTAATATTGAATGTCATGTGTCTACTGAAACAGAAATAGAAGATTCGAAAATTGTAGAATCCTTTATTCGTCCTTTCAATTTAAAAATCGCTCCATTATTTAGAGTGTGTTTAGTAAAATTAAGTAACTCAAAACATTTACTGATTCTAGATATGCATCATATAATCTCAGATGGTACCTCTATGAGTATTTTTGTCAAAGAATTTATGGCATTGTATTCTGGAGATGACTTACCAAATTTATCACTTCAATACAAAGATTATGCTGAATGGCAATTTAGAAAAAGTGGAATCGAAGAGATTCAGCGACTGGAAAGTTTTTGGTTAACTGAATTTGCTGATGAAGCAGAAAAAGGTGAAGTGTTATCACTGAATCTTCCTACTAGCTATAAGAGACCAGCTATTAAGAGCTTTGAAGGAAGCCATTGCATTTTTGATATTGAAGATCAGGGAATAAAAGAATTATCACTTACCGAAAATGTAACCACATATATGACATTATTAGCAATATGGAACATATTCCTTGCTAAAATAAGCAGTCAAGAAGAGATAATAGTTGGAACACCTGTAGCAGGCCGAAGTCATCCAGATTTAGAAGGAATGATTGGGATGTTTGTAAATACCTTGGCAATTAAAACTTCTCCTCAAGGTGAAAAGAGATTTGCTGATTATTTAAAAGAAGTAAAGGAAAAAACGATAAAAGTATTTGAGAATCAAGACTATCAATTAGAAGACCTAATCGAAAAACTTGATTTAACAAGAGATCTCAGTCGCAATCCGCTTTTTGATGTGATCTTTACATTGCAAAATATGGATATGCCTGAAGTAGTTGTTCCTGGACTAAAACTTAAACCATATAAACAGGAGAAGAAGATATCTAAATTTGATCTAAGTCTTTTAGGAGTAGAAATAGGCGATAGACTCAACTTTACTATGGAGTATTGTACAAAACTCTTTAATCAAGAGAGAATAGAGCAGTTCATTAATTATTTTAAGAGAATCGTGGTTGCTATTTTACAAAATCCTCAAGTGAAAATCTCTGATATTGAGATTATATCTGAGGCTGAGAAACAACAGATTTTAGATGAATTTAATGCAACAACACAAGAATATCCAAAAGATAAGACAATTCAAGAATTATTTGAAGAAAATGTACAGGCTAATCCAAATCAGCTTGCCTTAGTTTTTGGCGAGCAACAACTAACATATTTAGAGCTAAATAAAAAAGCAAACCAAATAGCAAGAATTTTAAGAGAAAAAGGTGTAAATCGAGATGATATCGTCACGATCATAGCGAAGCGCACTTCTCAGGTATTTGTATGTATTCTAGCCATTCTAAAGGCAGGTGGTGCGTATTTATCAGTTGATTCAAAATATCCTGAAGCAAGAAAGAAATATATTCTCGAGGACAGTCAATCCAAATTAGTGCTTGTTCAGAATAATTTGTTTGTAGAAAATAAAGACCTACTACAAGCAAAAGAAATTCTAGTAATAGAAGATATAATGAATTTAACTTTAGATAATTCAATCCTTCAAAATATAAATAACCCTTCTGATTTAGCCTATATCATCTATACTTCTGGAACTACTGGAAGACCTAAGGGGGTTATGGTTACTCATAGAAATGTAATCAGATTGGTTAAGAACACAAACTATTTTGATTTAACTAAAGATGATCGAGTTGCACAGATGGGTGTGTTAGAATTTGACGCCTCAACTTTTGAGATCTGGGGAGCATTATTAAATGGTGTAGAGTTACACATTATTAGCAAAGATATTGTATTAGATTTTGAAAAGTTAGAGAGAATTTTTAAACAATCCAAGATATCCACTATATTTTCAACTACTGCTCTAGCAAATCAGATCTCTGAGACGAATATAGATGTCTTTGCTGAATTGAAATATCTTCTTGTGGGTGGAGAAGCTTTATCTCCAATTCACATAAGCCGTATTAGAAATAAATTTCCGAAATTAAATATTTTGAATGGATATGGTCCAACAGAGAATACAACATTTTCTACTACTTTGTTGATTAAAGAAGATTATGCAGAACGTATTCCAATTGGAAGGCCGATTACTAACTCGACAGCCTATGTAGTAGACAAATATAACAAACTACTTCCAATAGGAATAATCGGAGAATTATGTGTAGGCGGAGATGGAGTAGCTAGAGGATATCTTAATGACTCGGACTTAACAAAAGAAAAATTTATCCCTAACCCATTTGCTGAAGGCGAAATTCTATATCGAACAGGCGATTTAGCAAGGTGGTTATCTGATGGTACTCTTGATTGTCTAGGTAGGGTTGATGATCAGGTTAAAATTAGAGGATTCAGAATAGAATTAGGAGAGATTGAAAACAAGCTAGTAGATTATCCATTGGTTAAAGAAGCTGTTGTAACTGTCAGAAAAACAGAGAATGGAGATAAATATATTGCAGCATATATTGTTTCTAATTCAGAGATATCCTACCAGGAATTAAGAGCATTTTTATCAGAAGAACTTCCGCATTACATGGTACCATCTTATATTATTACCTTAGATAAAATGCCTCTTACACATAACGGAAAAGTTAATCGAAGCGCACTCCCTAAACCAGATGAAGATGTTTACATTGGAACAGATTATTTACCACCAACGAATGAAATTGAAGAACGATTAGTTGAACTATGGAGAACTATATTAGGTGTTGAAAAGATTGGAATTCGCGACAATTTCTTCGATCTGGGCGGTCATTCTTTGAGGGCTACAACTCTGATGACAAAGGTTCATAAAGAATTTAGTGTCGAAATGCCGCTTCAAGAGATCTTCTTAAAACCAACTATCGAACAAATGTCAGAATACATCTCAAAGGCAGCATGTAGCTTAGAAGAAGGCAAACAATATTACAATATCCCAAAAGTTGAAGAAAGAGAATATTATCCGTTATCTTCTATGCAGAAAAGCCTATTTATCTTTAATCAAAAGGTAGATCAAACAATTGCCTACAATATGTCTGGAGTATATATAGTAAATGGTAAGTTAGAAAAAGAACGTTTTGCGGAAACGATTAAAAAATTGGCTCGAAGACACGAATCTTTGAGAACATCTTTTAAATTCCTTCATGGTCAGCCAGTACAAATCATTCATCAAGATCTGGATGTCGAAGTTCAATATTTAAAGGCTAAAGAAAGTGAAGTTGAAGATATCATAAAAGAATTTATTAAACCATTTAATCTTGCTGAAGCACCTTTATTTAGAGTCGGTCTATTAGAGACAGAAGATAAACAAATCTTATTATATGACATGCATCATATAATTTCAGATGGTGTTTCTTCAACAATTCTTGTCAGTGATTTTGCAAAACTCTATCAAGGCAAAACTCTGACTGATTTACGGATACAGTATAAAGATTATGCTATCTGGCAAAAAGATCAACAGGAAATTGGATTTATCAAAAATCAGGAAGAATATTGGTTAAAAACTTTTGCAAAACCCGTTCCTCCATTAACGTTACCAACAGATTATCAAAGACCATCAGTACCAACTTTTGAAGGAGACGCTGTATATTTTAACTTAAACCAAGAGATCACAGAAAAACTAGAAGAGTTAGCAGCAAAATTAGGAGCTACTACATATATGGTACTTCTCGCGATATATAATATCTTCCTATTAAAGTACGCAAATGCAGAAGATGTGGTAATCGGTACACCAATTGCCGGAAGGGTTCATGAAGATCTGAAGGAGATCATTGGAGTTTTCATAAATACTTTGGCTATGAGAAATTATCCGCAGAAAGATAAAACATTTATTGAATTTGTAAACGAAGTAAAGCAAAATACATTGATGGCATATGATAATCAGGAGTATCAGTATGAAATGCTTTTGAATGCCCTTGATATAAAGCCTGATTTGAGTAGAAGCCCGTTATATGATGTTATGTTTGTATATCTAAATATTGATCAGGTAGAAGATGAGATGAAGGATTTAAAATTTACTCCATATCAGTTTGAAAATACTGGAGCAAAATATGATATCACGCTTTACGGACAGAAAAATGATAATATTATTAATTTAATCTTTAGGTATCGAACACAGTTATTTAAGAAAGAAACTATTCAAAAGCTTTCAGAACGGTTTATAAAGATCGCTGAGGAAGTGACGAATAATTTTGAGATTAAGATAGCTGACATTGAAGGTGTTTCAAAAGAGAGGAAACAGGAGTTTTTGATGAGCTTTAATGATGATTTGGAAGAGGAGTTTTGATGATGATGAACAGGCTAACCTTTGGGAGGGGTTAGTCTATTTTTTTTGTGGTGATGGATAAAATGACAACTAAGATTCGTTTTCGTGACAAAGTAATATCAACGTTAATTACTATAGCTTATGGAATATCTTTTGTATTGTATATACTACTAATTTGTATAGTAATAGAATCTTTCATAGCAAAGTTGATATCTCAGATAAAGAGATCTCCAGAAAAAGTATTTTTGGTGTAAAACAAATAAACTGGGATAAAGTAGAGCGAATACTTATAGATCTTAACTCGAATACAAGTATTATTGGGGTATGTAAAGTGCTACAAAGACTAGAAAAAGAAGGACTATCTTCTGAAATAGGGGGATTTAATGTATTTTTGTAAATATATTAATGGAAATTTCAGCTATAAACTGTTATAATTATAAAAGAGTTATGTGAAATCGCCTTAACTAACGGAGATGAAGAACTTGCTCTCGATACATCAGAAGGTGCCACTCACTTAATTAATTTTTATAAAAAGCTTGAGTATAGGATTATTGAATATGTCGATTGGGAAGTTACCAATTATCGGAGTGTGTTATTAAGTAAGAGATTAAAGTCGAGGTAATAACGTAGTTATTACCTCGACTTTAATTCAAAAGAGGAGGTACTACTTTGACCTTAGAAAATTTATTAGAAGAGAGAATTAGGCAGTTTTATGAAAAAAGTAAAGATGATTATATCCACATGATTGCAGAATGGTTTTCTACTATTATCCTAACTAAAGAAAAATATATTGTTGATCATAGTTATGACCCTGAGTGGGATTGTTCTGGAAGGTTAGTTAGTACTGGAAAAAAGTTTGATTTGGATGAATATGAAACTTTTGCTGAGTTTATAGAAAACGAATATACAGGGAATAGTAGTGCGAGTTATGAGCGTGGATGTGGTTTTTTTCATGATAGATATGAATATGAGTTAGAAGATATTACTATGAACTGGTTGCATGAGCTTTTATTTGATGCTGTATCTGACCTTATTAAAGAACAGAATCCTCTTTTGCAAGAATGGTTAGTGACTTTAGATATGGAAATTCTTTATAGTATAGAAAATGCTGATGAAATAACTGGTGTGATTAGCGACGAGGATATTTTGGCAGATTTTATTGTTTTTACTTTTCCTTCCAAAGTCCAACAAAATGTATTAAATAGTCATCCTAAATTTTTATTTAAGTTAGGAGCAGAAGAAGCTAGATTAAAAATAGAGCAAGAAAAAAAGAAAAAAGAAGAACGGTTTAAGCAAATCGAAGAGGATAGGCGAAAAGCTGAAAAACTCTGGGAGAGAGTAATAAAAATATATCAAATTAGGCATGGAGAAAAAATTGCCAGCAGAATTGAAAAACCTCTATATAATCAAAAATTAAAAATAGTATTAGAGCAACTCTGTGATGAGGGAGTAGAAATAAACGAAATACAAAATATTGGAGAGTTAGTAAATTATAATTTTTCCAATTCGGTCAAGCGAGCAATTTCAATTTTTAGGGTTTAAAAATTTAATAATATTTTCGGATGAGTTTTCAGAGAGCGTAAATGTCCCCCAACTTCTGTAAGTGGGGGTAAACTATCTTGTTGGAATTACCCTTCGGTGGGAGTCCACTTCTTGAAGGGGCAAAATCTCCTTCTGAATGTTGTTAAACTTAAGATGTAATACGTAGTTATTACATCTTAAGTTTGATTCCACTGCAAAAACCCCCTCTTCAGAACTATTCAACAGTTTAAATTCAATGAACTCAGGTATAGTCAAAAAACTACTGAAATCATGGACCCCTGTTTTTTATGAACATATTTTCTGCCAAATAGATGAGAGTATCTTTTCAGTTTTATACTGTCTTGATAATGGACGCCCTAATTTTCCTGTAAACATACTCTTATCTCTTGAGTATATTAAACATCTTTTTGACTATACGGATGAAGAAATTATGGAGCAGTTCTATT
>DAOVRZ010000051.1:0-36814 GCA_030627905.1 Halanaerobiales bacterium | reverse complement strand
TTCCTTCACTATCACGATACTCAAAACCAAAGGTTAAAGCTTCAACTACCTCATTTACATATAGTTTAATCTTACCGGGATTTATTACCTCTGCAAATTCCAGAGTAATATTCTGGACGAATTCACCCTGACCATTATCTAGATTTAACGTCGTCTCCAAATCTCCATCATTTAATGGACAGAACTGATCTAAAGTATAATCATAATTAATCTGAATCGGATTGACTCTGTCATGACCATAGGCCATAAAGCCTATAGTCATGACACTTACCAACAGAATTAATGTTAACAGAAATCTTTTCATCTCATATCCCCCCTTACTGCTGAACATTGCCAGTATTCAGACTATTCAATTCATCTACATCCAACCAGGTTCTGTCTTCATCATAGTAAGGACTTAGTCCATTATTCTTAAAGACTGAATCCAAAATTGCACAATTACTACCTTCATCCTCTCTAATACCAAAGTAATTATTATTAGAGTCTGTTTCAAAAAAGATGTTGTTGCATAAATATATAAAAGTATGTATAAAAAATTATTTTCAAAATAAATTACACCTCTATTCATATTATGGTAAAATAAAGGTAGCAAACCAAAATACCAAATGAAAGAGGTGTAAGCTTTGAATACTCAATTAGATTTGTTCTCACCCCTATATTATAGCACATTAGGTTATGATTTGGAACTAATAAGTTATAATACTTTTATTGAAGATGAATTTGTACGAAAAATATTTCCTGAGCCAATTAGTGGCACCCGTGGTAGAAAATCTTATGATCCAGTTGTGTTATTTCGAATGCTTTTTTTGTACTTTACTCGTCCTGAATTTACTTCATTTCGTCAAATGTGTCGTGAGCTAAGAAAGCCAAAACACCAGGATTATCGAAATTTCTTGGGAATCTATAGTTTCAATATACCCAGTCACTCTACCTTGAGCAAATTCCGTAAACAGCTCGGAATTGATGATAATTTACTAAATGAATTAAATAAAGAAGTGGTACATCAGGCAAAAAATATGGATGGTTTCTTAAATCTGATGATAGGTAGTTTAGATTCACGTCCTATATTTGCTAATGTAGGAGGCTTTAAAAAAGAATGCGTTTGTAATAATCCAGATAACTGTACATGTAAACTTCGTTTTTCTGATACTGACACTGCTATCGGAAGACAACGTATCAAAGTAAATCAAAATCGGTATTTCATAGGCTATAGGAAAACAACTGTTATTTGTCCAAGTTCCCAAGGCCCTATGCCTTTAGTCTCTAATGTTGTAAATGCTAAAGTATCCGATCACGATATGCTTATTCCTGCTTTAGAACGTTTAAAAGAAATGGATATCTCTATTCCATATGTGATAGGCGATATGGGATATATTAAGGGCGACAACAAGATTAAAGCATTAAAAGACTATTCAATTGCAGTTACCACACAAGTAAAAAATAACATGCTTACTCCAGAAACATGCAATGAGCATGGTCAGGTATTGTGTCCAGAAGGGCATGTTGCTCAGTACCTTGGCTTTAATATGGATACGCTACAAGTCATATATGGTGGCAACTTAGATCATTGTTCCTCTTGTATTAGAAATCAGACCTGTTCAAGAGAAATCATGCTGTCGTTTGAGGAATCGCCACAATTCTTTGGCCCTGTTCCACAAAACTCTATATTACAGAAGGGAATGCTTAAATTTCGCAAACAGTCTGAATTAAACTTTGCTCTTGAATCTAACATGTTAGATAAAGTGTTTCGTCATAATAAAATCCCAGTTAGAGGTCAGAAGAATGTTGAGACTTATTTAAGATTGGCAGATTTGTTTCGTTTGATCCTTGGAATGGTTCATCATGCCATAGAACACTTTATTTCAAAAGATCAGAAAAAACAGATACGTAATCTAGCAAATAAAGCGATACTTGATTGGAATTTTAGCACAAGTCAGGTTGCTTAATAAATCAAAAAAAAAGTAAGCTACATTTTTTAAAGATATATTTTTACAAAAGGGATTAGTGTACTTATATACAGGAAAATATAACCATTTAGTTGAACTAAAATTCATACTAATCAGTTGTGTCTGTTTTATTTTTTGGCATTTTGATACTTCAAGCTAATAATTATACAGTTGTAAGGCTAAAATGCCCAATTATGAAACAGACTCTTATATATAAAGTTTTGCTTATATTTTTGAATATTTTTAATAAATTTTTTAGATTTTCTGAGCTAGACAAGCATTGCTCGTGAAATGGCTGCATAACAATATTTGAATATTCATTATTCGTAAACATGGGCTCCAGAACCATCAATTACTGATTTTATGTATTCATTATGAGGACCTTTATTGCTCCAACAATTCTCCCCCCTTATATTATCATTATTAATAGGAATCATACTTTTTCTAAAAGTTAAATCAAAATTTTTACCTTGAAAAACTTCAGTTATACAACGTTGTAGACAGATATCAAAATTGAGGTCGGATCCAATTGCAAATTTATACCGTGTTTTATTTTTATTAAAAATGATTATACCTAAAACAGGTATTTTTCCACCCAAAGTACAATCCTTCACTTCAACAGTGTAGCCTTTATTCTCTATTTCCAATAATAATTTGTATGCATAAGTATTACTATATAAATTTCGAGATACAGAAGGGAATTGACCAATATATGAAAAATCACAATGAATTTTTTTTAGTGCATATCGTTCTAACAATTCACAAATTCCTTGTGAAATAGCCTCTTCCTTACTGTTTCCAGCACATGTACCATTAGACCCACAAAGATATCTAATGGTATTTTCTGGTAGACTAACAATGCTACCATCCTCTATAGAATAATAGTTTTTTATTTCACATAATTCCGGAATACTACTTAAAATTTCCTTTAACTTTTCGTCTACTCTCATATCAAAACATTGTTGAAAGTAACTTTTATATATCTCGATAATGGCATCTAACTCTAAAGAATTATCCATATTCACATTCTTTTTAAATTTGTAATAGTAACCATGGATTAACATATTTGATTGTAATCGTTCCATTAATTCTGCTAAAGCACTAGCTATAGAATACTCTAACGTTATACCCTTTCCGTTTGACTCAATA
This sequence comes from Halanaerobiales bacterium, assembly GCA_030627905.1. Taxonomy (GTDB): domain Bacteria; phylum Bacillota; class Halanaerobiia; order DY22613; family DY22613; genus JAGMES01. Next base: position 33,719 of record DAOVRZ010000051.1, on the reverse strand, counting down.
TTTTTTAATCCTTCTATTTCAACTCTGGTTGAATACTAATAGCCATTATGACCACGTTTTTCAACAAAATTAATATTTATTTTATTATTATAAAGTATTTTTTTAATAGTATTTATCGTTTCTTGTGGTGGCAAATCTTTATTTGCCCAAGGTTTTTTTCATTTACAGCCATTATTGATCCCCTAAACTTCAACATAATTTAATTTTTAATTTGGTCATAATGCCTCCGACTTTAGGTAAAACCAATTTTCCTTGTGCATGGTATGCTTTGGTAAAAAGTTCTGCAGACTTATATTCTGTAATATGAAGTACATTTTGGTGCTGATCCTAGCTAAGTTTCAGTAAGCCAGGAAAATAATTACTTATTTAAAATATTTACAAGATAATTTTCTATATTAAATTGCCACGGTCAGGCAATATTCAAAAATTGTACTTTTCAAAGGAAATTTCGTAATAGCACTTACTGATTTAAGAATATTGTCAGTTTCAACAACTGGTGCATTGACAAATTGAGAACTAAGACATTCGAGTTTCCAACCAGAAAGTTCAAATAACTTTTCATAGTTTAGACGAAGCCACATTGATTCCAAACCACGTCTTACTAATTCCTGTACATTTACAGTATCTTCTTCTTTGCAAAAAGACGATATAGAATAGAATTTGCCACAACAAATTCTCTTTAATTCTTTTAATACATTTTGAGAATAAAATATATTTTGAAGTCCCAATAAGGTAGTCATCATGCTGAAAGAATGATCTTTAAAAGGAGATTTTTTAACATCAAATGCCACAAAACTTACATCTTTATTCATATCAAGTTCATTCATCATATCAAAATTTTGCTTAAGTACTGCTGGATTGATATCGCTCATAACCAATTGCCCAGAGAATTCATTTAGTAATTTAAAGGCTAAGTACCCTTTACCTGAAGCAATATCAAGGATCACTCCATCATAATCTTTTATAGAATTAATACATTTTTTTATTAGAATGTCAATTGTTTCAAAACAATCATTTAACATTGATTTTGAAATAGAAAATTGTATTAATTTGGTTACTTCATCGTATTTTCCACAATTACGCATCAAATTAGCTCGAATTAATAAATCTGAGGCAGATAATTCATTGATAGGAGTATTTAATAATTTTTGCATTTTTTCTAAATTTTTATCATAATGTCTTTTTATATATTCTTCTTTGCGTTTCCATATTTTCATATTCTGTAATTTTGGTTCTAAAAATAAAGCAATTGAATCGTAAATTGGATATTCACATAAACATTTTGTGCATCTTGCTAGACCTGAAATGATATCTTGTGCATTAATCCTTTCTATTTTCCAAGACAGCTTATTATGACAAAGGGGACATTCCAATAAATCAATTAGATTTTCTTTCATTTTGATACACTCTCCTTTCATATCATCTTGAATCGTCAAGTGATAATTAAAACCAATTTATCACTTAGAGACATAACACAGTAACTTTAACTATTATGTCAATCTATTTTTAGTTAACCCACTCTAAAAAGTGTACTAAGATTAAAGTGTTACTATTGATAACAAATATTAACTATTTATTAATTATTTATAGTTTTTAGAGAATTGGCTTCAAATATTTGATAATTTGCAAGCTAATGATTCTTCACAATCAGCTAAATCCCTTATTCTATCAGCAATTTTACTTTGTAATAGCTTAATATCTGACTTTATATAACCTTTGAAGATTAGTTTACTTATAATATACCATTTTTCTGCTACTAGAAAAAACTCGTCAGCAATTAACAATAAGTCTATGCAATTAGTATTTTTTGCAATATATTCTACTACATTTGAAAATTTATATCTTCCATTACTAATTTGTAGTATTCTATGTATTAGTGGTATTTTCCATAAATTTCGAGTATCTTCATACCCACTAAACTCAATTTCTAAATCCATCTCTCTTTCAAACACTTTAGCAAAATTCCTCATATCATTAAACGAATCAGTAATTGCAAGATTATATAAAATTTCGTCTGTCAATTCTCTCCAATTAGATAGTATCAACTCCCTTTTACTAATTTCATATGTATAAAAGGAATCTAAACTTTTGATCAAGTTACTAATTGGCAAAATTACTTCTCTATCTTTTAAATCAAAATGATTTTCAAGACAAATAATATTGTTGTGTTTATGACCTAAAGCAAGACAATAATGTAATTGGTGCTGCTTTTGATAATCATCACACCAAGGTAACCAAAAAACATCAATTAACAGAAGTACCGGGTGACCATTATTTAACTCATTTGTTATATATCCTACTACATCTAGACATTTTACAGTATCATGTTTAGTCAACTTTATTCCATGGTAATAATCAAGATAAAATAGATTACATTTTTCATAAAATACTATTCTTTTCCCTATATTATTAGTTAGTTTATTTTTGTTTATAAAATTAAAATTCCATAAATCTTTAAAAATCATAAAGTAATTACGATTTAACCAACTAGTTAAACAAGCAATAGAATTTTCATCATATGTATATTTATTGTTATGAAAAGGTTTAATATTTATTTTCATGTCTATTCTCCTCATTGGAATGGCCTTTCTTGAAAAAAATTAAACCTTTTACCATTTTGCTATTTCACACAGATCCTGTCCATAATTGTTAACATAGTAAAACTATTCGATTATGTGTTACCGTAAATCGAAGCATTTTGTCCTAATTGTACGCAAGTCATATAGAAGATATTACAAAACTAAGTATTTTTTATATTTAAAGTCGTAATACACCATGAAACTCTCTACATCTCACTTTGCCACCCACCTTCTCGTATCTGATATAAACATTGTTACATACAGAAATACCTAAGCAAGTTTGCGCCCCAGCAATTAACAACTTTGTTATCCCGTTTTAATCGCAGTAATATCGCACTTCTCTAACTATTTCGTCAAATAATGGCTAATAATGCACATTAATTGTACCATTATTCCGAGTATAAATCAATCAGGTTTTTTTGTATATCGTCTAGGTAAGTCCTATGGTATTAATTAACATTATTAGAAACGTTAAATCATAAAATAAGGCATAAAAATAAAAAAACTTTTTTATTATACCATGTATCGTCTCAATATTTATACCTCAACTCAATAAGTATATCGCAAAACAAACAATTCATCTCCCTCCTACGCAAAAGCTTAGAGGAGAAAGATGAATTGGCTAATTGATAAAAAGTCTATTTAAGAGACTGGATATGAATCACCCTGACCTGTCTTTAAGAAATGCACCAAATCTGCAAGAGCTTTTTCTTCATCCTCACCTTTAATCTTGATAGTAAGCTGATCTCCGGGTGGTACCGCAAGAGTCAATAAACTCATTATACTTTTTCCATTGACCTCTTTATCTTCATAATGAATCATAATTCGTGAAGTATATTTACTAGCAATCTGAACAAATCGAGTAGCATTTTCAGCGTTCAATCCATTTTGATCCTGAATGATCACTTTTTCTTTTACCACAGATCATCCCCCATTCCTCTCTAAGAGTGAATATGAACTAAACACTTATTGTTAATTTCTGCAAACTTTCTTAGATAGTTATTTACAACCATAACCAATGTAGCATGAGACCAGGTTAATGGAGAAACCGAAAGAGGTTCCCCTGTATATGGGTTAATCTGTTCAGAAAGAACGCCACTTTCACTTTGATAGTCGACCACCCATTGCAAAATTTCCAGAGGTCTTTTTAAGTCTTCTTCGCTCTGTGCTATTTCAATATACCAATCAGCTAGCCACAGAGTACATATAAACCAGGGGTTTCCCGGTACATTGCCAATATCATTACTTTTCCTAAAATAATAATCATTAGTATAACGAGCAATTCCGCCGACCTCAGTTTTACACCATAGGCCTTCTTCAATTGCTTTCATCGTTTGAACCACTCTACGATCATTGGCAGGAAGGACACCAAACCTGAAAACACCATATAATGAGCTCTCCAGTGTTAAATCCCTCTCAATCGTATCGCCATTAAGATAAATTCCCCTGATAAAACGGCCAAGCTTTTCATCATAAAGATGGGTCAACATTGCTTCCTTTATCTCTTCAGCTGTAGAGGCATATCTCTCATAACGCTTTTGATCTCCTAAAAGTTGTGCGAAATTCGCTGCTGCCACCAACCCTCCATAAACTGAGGCTGTTGTGAAGGTAAAGATTCCGCATCTTTCTTCCCAGAGATCATAACTCATCGATGGTAATTTTAAATCTGGATGACGATAATCTACCAGAAAATCAGCAGCTTTTCTGATCAATGGTCGATATAGAGATTCAACGAACTCTAGGTCATTAAACCATTCATAAAAATGCCATAGGGCAAAGAGAATCAAGGCTGTCTCATCCTCTTGAATTGGTAATTGAATTTCTCCATTGTTAAGATAAGGATGCCAGCTTGAACCTACAGACCCATCTGGATTATATTTATGCCAAACATAGCCACCTTCAGCAAGAATTTTTTCACAGAAGCGAAAAAAGCGAGAAGTTATTTCTGGATATCCTGCCAAATCTAAACTATAAGCTACCAATGCTCCATCTCGAGGCCACATATAGCTATAATGGTCACGATTATATTGCAAAATATCTGAATCATTAGCAGCAATAATCGCTCCTCCGTTGTCGATCTGTGATCTGACCAGTGACAGGCTCAACTTATAAAGTTTAATAATTTGATTGGATAAGTTGCAGAAATCTTTTTGTACTTTGTTGGCCCAGGCTTTCCAATAGCATTCAGTCCGATGCAAAATCTGATCTGGCCCACGGCTTAAAACATAAGAATTTAGCTCTCTAACTTCTTCAAATCCCTTATCTACCACAATCCAGTAATATAGAACCTTTTCTTCATTAGCTTTAAGGTCCATTTTAAAACTAACAGTGCTATCCACTGATCCTTGTGCAATCGCATTTCCTTCTAACCAACCATCTTCTGCGTCACGCCAGGTTCCCTCAGCACCGCCAAAGCGTTTCGTGCCACATGCATATTGAAAAAATCCATCTCCAGTTTCAGTAAAACCATTGATTAAAAAACAAACATCTCGTTTATAATGAATCATTACATCTAAGCTAGGATCATAGAGAGCAGTATCACCAATATTGGTTTCATTGATACTAAAATCATGAGTAAAAAAAATACGAACCTCCTGCTGAGTATCTCGCAAATTTTTGACTTTAACTTTTTTCAAATAAACATTTTCTCTGTAATGAACTGAATCATTTATACTAAGCTCTACTCCCAACTCTTGGTTGCGAGTCAAAACATCGGTCACCAAAGCCTCTTCTCTATACCCAAGCTTACTCTCCCAACCAAATTCATCAAGCCAACTAAAACGCCCACCTACCCATACTCCGAGGCTATTTTTGTGACCACTGATATGATTCAATTCTCCAACATAAGGAAAATACAAGTCTCTCATATTTAAACCTTTATCAAAATTTATCAGTAGATTTCCATTTCCTACTACTAATGGTCGTGGCATAAGTTTTCACCCTAACTCATCAAATAATCTTCGATTTTCGATGCATACTCATGAGAAATTTCACTGGCAATTCCTGGATCATCTGCTTCAGTATATACATGAAAGACTGGTTCATCAATATCAGGATAGACCAAAGTCCAACCATGATCATGATAAACCTTGACACCTTCTACTAACTCAACTTTTTCATTTTTTGTAGATTCGATTAACCGCCTCATTACACGGCCTTTCTCTTCCCAGGGACAATTCACATCCTCCAAATTAGTATAAAATTCAGGAATAGTCTGAATTATACCTTCTAATGTCATCTCCTGGTCAGCCATAAAATCAAGAACCAATCCCAGAGAGACAGCAGCATCACTGTAAGGGTAGAAAAATGGTTTGCCATTTACTACTGTTTCTTCATAAAACCCTCTCATCACAGTTGGTCTATCACTTCTAGTACGAATAACTTCACCACCATATTCATTGACCAAATTATCTATATAAGCAGGTGCATTAACTGGCACAACAAGTTTACGCAAACCCTGATTAAGAAGGATCATAGCAATTAAAATTTGAAACTCTTCATCAGTCACAACTCGTCCAGTTTCAGTAATTAAAGTCAGATTCTCTCCATTATGATCAAGAATTGCTCCTAGATTGGAGTTTAGATCCTGGATCATGTTACCCATCCGATTACTAGTAGCTAACCTTTCGGCATAACTCAATGGTCGCATTCCTCGTCCATAATTATAAGTTGAATCCACATCACAGCCTAATCTCTCTAATAATACAGGAATAATCGGGGCCAGACTTTCTAATTCATAATCCATTACCAAATGATAGCGTTGTCGCCGAATTTGATCACGATTCAATAGTGAAAGAAGTCCCTGCAAATAGCTCTCCACCATCTGCGGTGCATAATAATATTCTCCAATCAATTCCTGATCAGCTCGTTTAAAATCTTCATTGAAGAATTTCTTTTCAATCTCTCGTTCCATTGTACGATCAATATTAATTCCATTTCCATCAATAAACTCAATAATTACCTCTTCAGGATTATCATAACAACATCTGATATGTAATCCACCTTCTGCATCTATTGCAGCGATACTATATCTAGCTACTGGAGATGGAATTTCTCCTAAATCCACAACTTTCTGACCAGAAGATAAGAGTCCGGATACAGCAGCTTTTTGTAACATTCTAGAGATTGAAAAATTATCTGAACTTATCGCAATTTCAACGGATTTATTAAAAGTTGACCCATATGAGGCAGCAAGTTTAGCCACAAATTCTGGTGTCATCTCAATATTTGAAAGGCCATGCACTCCGTAGGTATTAAAGATTCGCTTGCGCCATTTTTCTTCCCAAACCAAACTTCTATTAAGATTTGTATAGTCTTCAACTTTCTTTCTGGGCCAAATCTTAACTTCAGCCTGAATCGTTACATTCCGCCCCACTGTACTATCTTTACCCAACGAGGCACCCTCAAAGATTCGAATATTATCCTTTGTTTTTACCCCATCACACAAAATTCCAGCTCTCACTTCTGCATTTTTACCTAGATACACACCAGACCAAAGAATGCTTCGCTTAAGCGATGAACCTGATTCAATAATAGTATGATCTCCGACTACTGCCGCTTCCAAATAAGTATTTGGTTTTAGCACCACATCTTCTCCAATATAAACAGGAGAGTTCAAATAAACATCCCCAGGAATCTCAGTATTTTCTCCCACCCAAATTCCTTCATCTATCTGTCGGCCACAAACATATACATCAGCTTTGCCATTTAAGATATCAAATTGTGTCCTTATATATTGTTCAACATCTCCAATATCTGACCAATACCTATCAGTTGGATATCCATAAAGAACTTCCCCATTTTGCATCAATAAAGGAAAAAGATCTTTACTAAAATCAAATTTAACTCCACGCTCAAAATAGTTAAAAATTGTTGGCTCCATAATATAAATCCCAGTATTCACTAGATCACTAAAAACTTCTCCCCAGGATGGTTTCTCTAGAAAACGATTAATTTCACCATTTTCATCAATCATCACAACCCCATATTCCAAAGGTACTGGTTGCTGGCTTAAAACAAGTGTCACTAATCCACCCTTAGAATTATGATATCTAATAGCATCAGTTAAATTAATATCTGTCAAAGCATCACCACTGACGACAATAAATGATTCATCTAGAAACTCTGTAGCATTTCTCACACTTCCAGCAGTTCCCAAAGGTTCTTCTTCCAAAAAATATTGAAGTTTCACTCCCCATCTACTGCCATCTCCAAAATAATCCCTAATCATCTCTGGAAGATAGTAAGTTGTAACACCAATCTCTGTTATTCCATGATCCTTTAATAGTTCAATACTATACTCCATTACTGGTTTATTCAGTATTGGCACCATCGGTTTTGGAAGATTACATGTTAATGGGCGTAATCTTGCTCCCTGCCCACCTGCCATAATAATTGCTTTCATTCAACCAGTTCCTCCTTTTTTACGTAAGTTTTCTATTTCCTACAGATTGAAATGCATATTTTACTCTATCTTCTGTGACCAACTTAAAATTACCATCGAGAATAGTTTCCTCATCACCCCAATTACTATCCAGATACTCTTGATAAACTTTTTTATAAAACTTCGCAGTTTTATCTGCAATTCCAGGCCAATTGTATTTCTCTTTCGCCAATTTGAAACCATTCAATTTGAGCTTATCACTCAACTTAGGATCTTTAAGAACACGCAAAATTCCCAGGGCCAGCTCATGAGAAGATCCCTGATGTACTTTGATTCCATTAACACCATCTTCAACAATCTCTCCTAATCCTCCAACATTCGTAACTAATACTGGAACCTTAGCAGCCATCGCTTCAAGGACCACAATACCAAATGGTTCATACATACTAGGAAATACTGCTAGATCACAAGTCTGATAAAGATTGTTTCGAATCTCATCATCAATAAACCCAGTAAAATATATTCTGTCATAAATACCTAATTTAGAAGCTAAATACTTAAGCTCTCCCTGTTTTGGGCCTTTTCCAGCAATCACAAATTTGGTCTTAGGATATTCTAATAATATTTCCGGTATAGCCTCGATCAAAACTTGAACACCTTTTTCCTGAACCAATCTTCCCACAAAGAAGATCATTTTTTCATCTAAATGAGCATATTTATCCCGAAAACCTTTCGATACGTTTAAAGTAAAGTCCTCTATTCTGACACCATTTTCAATAATATCAATTTTATCTTCAGGTACCTGAAACAAATATTTTAGCTCCTGTTTCATATAATTGCTACAACAAATGATCCGCCAGGCTTCATAACATGAAAGCCATTCTAAATCATTAATATACCGCTGCAATTCATTATGAATTCCATGGTTTCGACCATGTTCTGTAGCATGAACTGTCATCACCACTGGAATTTTTTGTTGATGTTTCAATGTACGAGCAGCCATGATAACTAACCAATCATGGCCATGAATTAAATCAAAATTTCGCCCTTTGGCAAATAATCTACCAGCAACTTGTGCCATTTCAAAATTAACTTGAAGAATGTAAGAAGCATAATCAGGAGCATTAATAAATAGAGGGTTAATTCTAATAATTTCCACTCCATTTAGTATCTCTCTTTCATCCGCTCCAGATGTCATCTGAGTAATCACTGTAACTTGATGACCTGCTTCAACTAATGCTTCACTTAATGAATGTACATGACGTGCGAGTCCACCTACTTGCAAAGGTGGATACTCCGGTGAAAAAGTTAAAATCTGCAAAGAATCTCCTCCTTACACATAATCTACTTCGTAGCTTTATAACCAACGAAGTTGGTTAAATAACATTTCGGAAGGAAATTGATTCCCACAAAATTATAGTCACTGTTGAAAATTTACCTCACCTATGGAATCTGAGCAATTTATGCCTTCCGAAAATGTTATTAAACATTCTCTAGCCTTTTAATATCTCCAGTATTGGAGGTTTTATTCAATTATCAGATGTATAAATTTCTTGCTCTTGTTTCATATTAAATAGAGGTATTATGATAGTAAACAAAGATAGGAGTGAATAGATTTGACTGTAGGTTATTTAAACTTAGTTTTACATGCCCATTTACCATTTGTACGTCATCCAGATGATGCGGACCCATTAGAAGAGGATTGGCTTTATGAAGCTATAACTGAAACCTATCTTCCATTGCTAAATATAATGGAGCGATTAGAATCTGAACAGGTACCCTTTCCAATATCTATCGTTCTTAGTCCAACATTACTCAATATGTTAGATGATGATTTATTACAAACACGCTACCTAAGACGCCTGGAGCGATTAATTGAACTTGCCGAAAAAGAGGTGGAAAGAACAAAAAAAGAAGCACCTGAATTTCTAAACGTTGCAAAGATGTATCTTGATCTTTTCAAAAAATCCTTATATCTATATTGTGATAAATATAACAAAAATATTATTCAGGGTTTTAAAGGATTGCAGGATAGAGGTCAAATTGAAATAATAACCTGTGCAGCAACTCATGGGTATTTGCCATTAATGGTCCAGAAAGAAGCAATTCAAGCTCAAATTCGGCAAGGAATAAAAACCTATGAGCGTTTCTTTGGTAAAAAACCTTCAGGAATTTGGTTGCCAGAATGTGGTTATAACTCTCAAATAGATCAAATTCTTGCTACTGAAGAAATTAAGTATACTTTTATTGACACACACTGCTTGCTTCATGCTTCCCCGCGTCCAAAATATGGAGTACATGCTCCAATCTATTCTCCTTCAGGAGTCGCTTATTTTGGACGTGATATAGAAACTTCAAGGCAGGTTTGGAGTGCTAAAGAAGGATATCCTGGAGATTTTGACTACCGTGAATTTTATCGTGATATTGGTTATGATCTCGATTATAACTATATTCGCCCATATCTTCATTCAACGGGAATTCGTAAAATGACAGGCATCAAATATTATCGAATAACAGGTAAAACAAATTATAAAGAAATATATAATCCAGTTTGGGGCAGAGACAAAGCAGCAATTCATGCAGATAACTTTATCTCTAATCGCCAAAAACAACTAAAATATCTAAGCATGGTTATGGGTACTAATACTTATAGAAAACCACCCATCATCAACGCACCATATGATGCAGAACTTTTTGGCCATTGGTGGTATGAGGGACCACAATTTTTAGAGTTTTTATTCAAAAAAATTCACTTTGATCAAAATGAAGTGAAACTAACTACACCTTCTAGATATTTAGAGCAATTTCCCAAATTACAAATTGCCCAACCATCTGAAGGAAGTTGGGGTCATGAAGGATTTCATGAAGTTTGGTTAAATGGAACCAATGATTGGATTTATCCTTACTTGCATAAAGCAACAGAAGAAATGATTCAACTTTCTAAACAGCAAAATCCATCTTATCTGAAACAGAGAGCTTTAAACCAAGCTGCTCGTGAATTATTATTAGCACAAAGCAGTGATTGGGCATTTATTATGAAAACTGGAACAATGGTAGACTATGCTATTAGACGAACTAAAACTCATTTAAATCATTTTGCTGATATCAACAAGATGATTAGAAAGGATCATATTGATGAAGTGGTATTATCAAAATATGAAAAGGAAAATAATCTTTTTCCCGAAATGGATTATCACATTTATCAGTGTATGTAGAAAAATTCGCAAGCTAACATTATCCAGGAGGTGACCTGTTGTGATTCAATGGCTTCTTTTACTAGCCATCGGAATTTTTGTAGTTTTCAATTTTCTACGTCATCGAAATACTAATTCAGAAGAAATTATTCTTCCACCGGGTCACAGGTTAGCAAATAATAAAAACAAAGATGACGAATTTGCAGAGGATTTCATCAAAACCAAGAAAGAGATTGGGCAAATGAAAGCTAATGGTGATGAGCAAACAATATTATCTCGGGAAAAGTATGATCAGGAATCTGGATTAGAACTGGAACCTGTAACATCAGACCATATAATTCAAATCGGTTTTCCAACTAAACGGATTTCTGGACATGAAATGCAAATCGATCTAGAATTAACTCCTACTCTTGTAGCATTAACAAAAGATCCCTATTGGATTTATGTTTATTGGGTTCTTCCCCCTGATTCACCCATAGGGAAATGGGAGTTAAAAATTCATAATCTTTCCCAACAGACTGAGAAATATGAAAGAATTAATCCACAATCGGGGAACTGGTATTTACCCATTAATCAACCTGATCAAAAGTTTATCTTTACTCTTGGGATAAGAGATATAGATGGAAAATTTAATCCAATTATTGTATCAAATGAAATTCATACTCCACCTAATCGTCCATCCGATAAAGTGGATGCCAAATGGGGAACGATAAAAGAATTTTATGGTCAGAGAAAATTTATGAAAGCTGAAGGTTCTCCGGAGTTTATCTCAAAGAGAAAAGGGTAGAGAAATATAGAAAAATGAATATAAGAAAGCCTTTCCAAAAATTAGGAAAGGCTTTCTTATATTACATTTTCTTTTTGATCAAAAGTTTCGAGTGCACATTTTGTTGCAACATAACCTGCTTCTACTAAATCATCCACTCTATGGATATCAAGACCTGTAAAATTTCGCAAATCAGGTGCAATTAGAATATCACTATCCATAATATTGTGATCAAACTGGATTTGAAAAATATTTATCGCACGAATAAGTACATCAAAAAGATTGGTTGGTTCAGTAGTGGGTAACTTGTTAGAAATAAGATCCACAGCAATTACACGTTCTGCTCCTAACTCTTTTGCAGTAATAATCGGTACATTCTCTTTAAGACCACCATCACTAAGTAAATATTTTCCTAATCTAACTGGTTCAAAAACTCCAGGAAGCGCACAACTCGCAGCTACAGCAGGTAATATTTTTCCTTGATTTAAAACTATTCGTTTACCAGTAAGAATATCGGTTGCAACCACTGCAAGAGGTACCTCTAAATCTTCAAAAGAACAATCTCCAATCAATTCTTTAATTTTATTTTGAAAAACATTGGATGAAAGAAAACCTTGCCGTGGTAACCGTAAGGCTGTAAAATGTCGCCAACCAACTGAACGTGCAAATTCCATTAATTCATCGATAGGAATCCCTTTCGCCAGAGCAGCTGCCACAATAGAACCTACACTTGTACCTGTATAGTGAGAAATCTTAATCTGACGCTCTTGAAGATGCTGTAAAACTCCTATATGAGCAATACCTAATGCCGCACCTCCCCCTAAAGCCAATCCATATGTCTGTTGGTCAATATGCACAGTTGTCACCTCCACAAGAAGCATGTATGTATCAGTTATCATTAAGTATATTCAACAACCTTTTTAAGTATCCTTCTTCCACGGTAAAATAATTGATAATTTTAAAAGATACATTTGATTATCATCTACAATTCCTTTTATTATATATCCCATATTACTGGCTAGTTCAGCGACCTGATCAGCAGGCGGCAATCTATCTTCTTTCACTTCTTCTCCTGCTTTTTTATGTAAGTTATTAATTGCTTCTCTTGATTGAGAGTGAAAAATTACAAGCATTCCATCTTTTTTTAATAACTCACGAAATCTAGCGAGAATTTTTCCTTTATCATAAAAATGTGGAAAAACCGAATAACAAACAATCAGATCAAATTTTTCATCATAGAATGGATATGTGTACACATCTCCCACCACAAATTTTACATTTTCATAATGCTCATGTTTTCTTTGAGAAACCTGAATCATTTTTTCAGCAAAATCAATGGCATTAATCTGTGCTACATCACCAAACTTCTCATGTAAAAATGGGATCATTATTCCTGTTCCAGACCCTACATCTAAAATGGTTGGAGAATCTAAATCTGGCAACTCACTTATTACTTTTTTGATTTTAGTACAATCATGATTTACAATCTTATCCCATTCCTCAGCTTTGTTATTAAAGAATTCTCTAGACATATTTTTTCATCTCCTCTTTCGAGTAATTAAAAATTCGAGCACTAATTAATGGAATTAATATTAGTTGAATAATAATACCAGGAAACCCTGTTATTATTGCACCTGAAATAAAGAGTACGGGATTAGCTGGAAGTCTGGTCATATTAAAGAAAGAAACCATTACCCATACCACTAGTCCAACGCCAATTCGTCCAATCACCATACTTAAAATCAATCCAATATAAATATGCAACTTTTTTGTGTGACAGATATAACCAATTATCAAACCATAGAGTGCTAATTCAACAAACATAATCGGCAACATCGGAAGCATTGGTGGCATACCTGTTAAAAAACTACTCAAGAAAGGTGTAACAGCACCAACTATCATCCCAAACCAAGGCCCTAAAATTATTCCAGCAAGGAATACTGGTATGTGCATTGGTAAAAATATCGAGCCTCCTGCTCCCACCATATGAAATGCCATAGGTAAGATAACACCCACTGCTACTAAGAGTGACATATACACCATCTGTTTTGTCTTTCCAATCATTCTAACTCCTCCTTCACATAAAAAAACCATGAAAAGTAAAGCTATTTTCAAATAGCTTAAACCTTCATGGTTATTCTATATCTTAATTTATAGTACTCAGATTAATGATAAAACCAGAGATTCGCCTCTGTATGTAATCACTTCTTGTGATTATATTATCAAACTTATTTCATCATAATTATGTTACAATAACAAGACTTCTATATTTCTCATCCAACCTCTTCTTCAAATCTTTCATAATCTTCAGTATCTGTAGCCTGAGCCTCTCGACGTATCTTATCAATATGATCATAATTTTCAAGTAGGACTGTTACTATTAGATTATCCAAAGCTGAAGATTTCACCATGTTATGCAAAACATCAATCACTTTATTCTTTGACATCCCTTTTCTGTAAGGGCGATCTTCAGTAATCGCTGTAAATACATCTGCAACTGCCATAATTCTTGAACCTAAAGGCAAATCTTCCCCATGATGATGAAAAGGATATCCTGAACCATCCAACTTCTCATGATGGAAAGAAGCCCAAGTGTTAATCTCTTCTAACCCATTAATTGCTTCTAATATGTTATAGGTATGATATGTATGTCCTTTTATCAAATTGAACTCATCATCAGTTAATTTACCAGGTTTATCTAAAATTTCTGAATCTATAGCTAATTTGCCTAAATCATGAAGATATCCTGCAACTTTCAGCATTGTACCTTCCCTTTTTGACATTCCTATGATTAAAGCCAAACCTTCAGCAGTTGCTGCTACGCCACTAGAATGAGTCACAGTAAATCTACTTCGAAAGTCGATAATCTTACTAAATAATTTAGCTAAATTTTGAAGTCCTTCTAGGTTTAATTCAACTGTATAAAATTTAGTCTTCCTCTTAAGAATTCGACCAAGTGTGGGAGAAACCATATTTAACCAGAAACATTCTTTCTTAGCTAAACGATTAAATATCTCAACTAATTCCGGAGCAAATAAGTTCCCCGAATACTGGTTAATTTTTTCTGAAATATCGCGCTTTTGGTTTAAAATATTCTTTTTTCTATCACTTAAAACATCAATCCGATCAGCAAGATGTAAAATATGTCCTCCCAGAGGAATATAATCATCAATAGAACTCTTTTCGTTATTCCATTTTGCATGATGATGAAGCACAAGAGGTGCAATTTCCGAAAACGGTCCATAATTTTTGAGTAAAAAATAACCTTTTTTTGCATGAGTATAAGGATCCTGTAGATCAAAATCTAAACTTGTAAGTCTTTCTTGTATTGAAAAAACGCCAATATCATGTAAAATACCTGCGATGATCAAATCGATTTCTTCATTTTTTGACATGCCCAATTCTGCTGCGATACTTGAAGCAATATATGCCACTCTTTTGTGATGATTAGTTACATTCGGACTTATAAGATCTAAAGCATTAGATAAGCTAATGATAATGTCAATTAAAGAAACGTGCAATTCTTTTATCATCTTTCGTTCCTCCTATGTAAATATTCTTAAAATGTTTTGATATGCCCATTATAATTTCTATGTAGAAATCCAAATCTCCTGCTTATCTTCACATTATTATTACGTAAAAAAAGACCCGAAATTTAATTCGGATCTTTCAATAACTCTTCTAACAATTGTTTTGCTTCCTCATTATCAGAATCCAAATGTAATGTTTCCCTAAGCTCATAAATAGCAGATTCTTTCTGATTCAACATTATAAAAGCCTTTGCTAAATGTAGATGAGCTTTAGGATAGTTAGGATTCTTTTCAAGAGCAAGATTATATAAAGACTTAGCACGATATTGATTATTCTGTGTTAGGTAAATATCACCTAAAGAGATCAATGCCTCTACATATTGAGAATTATACTCGATTGCAAGTTCATAATATTTTATTGCCTCTGTATAATTTTCATCTATCTCTGCAATCTTTCCTAGATAATAATATGTCTGATAAAGGTATGGATTTTCCTCAATCGTCTTTAAGAATTGATCTTTAGCTAACTCATATTGTTCCATGTGGTAGTATGCCATAGAGAGTTTTAGTAAACTAGAAACACGGTTTGGAATCATCTCCAAGGTCTTTTTATAATACTCTGCAGCTTCTGCATAATCACCTATAGCAAACTTCAGATCAGCTAACCCTTGATAAATCGATAGGTTCTCTGCATCATTCTCCAAAGCAGTCTCCAAAGCTTTTACTGCTTCATTATATTTACCTAGCTCTTTATAAGCAATTGATAAACTCACATAACCATTCACATTTCTAGGTTCTTGCATTAAGGCTAACTTATATTCAGTAATTGCTTTGTCATATTGACCATTTCCCTGATACGCAGCAGCCATGTCTAAATGAAATTCAGCAGTACGGATGCCCATATCATAAGCTTTATTAAATTCTTCTAAAGCTTCACTCCACAAAGCAGAATCAAACTGAGAATCTTTATTTAAATATAGCTGGCCCACCCTCCAATGAAGATAGCCTACATCATAACCTGCATTGATCATAGCTTTTAAAGAATTCTTCGTTTCCAGCAAATTATATAAACTTGCATACGAAACTGTTCTATAAAAGTATGCATCATAGACAAAGAGATCGTTGCTATCAATTTCCTGATCGAAGTAATTAATAGCTGTCTCATATTCACTAGATAAATATGACTGTATTCCCAAGTGGAAATCACTTTCCTGGCAAACTGCTGTCATCGAATAAGTAATTATCCCGACAAAAACTAAAATAACAAATAAAAACAAACGTGCTTTTTTCATAAAGCACCTCCTCAAGTTTATGAATCTTTCTAATTCCTCATATTTATCTTTCGCCATCATACTTTAACTTCCTGCCTTCATTTTTCAATTAGGTCTTTTATCCTTAAAAGTTCAGCGATACTCCATGCCTGAGCAAAACATCCCCGATGATGATATGGACTCTCACCATCAAAAATTTCACTAATCTGTCCTATCGCTCCATCACATTCTAAGTGGGTAAGTAATGGTTCTATTAAACGGTGAATCTTCTTTCTAATAGTAGGAGTATTACCTTCTACATAGAGTACTGCTCCAAGATAAGGCCCCATTAACCAGCTCCAAACAGTACCTTGATGATATGCTCCATCCCTTTGATACTGATCTCCACCATAGTAACCTTTATAAGCTGGATCAATATGTGATAAACTACGTAATCCAAATGGAGTCAACAAATGTTTTTTCACTACCCTTAGAATCTGGCTTCCTTTCTCCCGATCAATAAGGGGGAAAGGTAAACTTAAAGCGAACACCTGATTTGGTCTTATAGCTGGATCCTTATAATCATCTAAAATAAGATCATATAAATATCCTTCTTTAGCCAGCACATCTTCTCGCCAAAACTCTTTTCGAAAGTTTACGAGAATCTTTTCAGCCAACTTTTCATACTCACAAGCAATCTCTTCATTCCCTGTAACTCTAGAAAATTCCGTAATAATCTTCACAGCATTATACCAAAGAGCATTGATTTCCACCGCTTTTCCCTCTCGAGGAGTAACCACCCAATCTCCTACTTTGGCATCCATCCAGGTTAATTGTACCCCATCCTGACCTTGAGTTAACAATCCATCTTCATCCATTTTGATTCCCCAAATGGTACCTTCTGTATGGTAACGAATCATCTCTTTTAAAAGCGAAAAATATTTATTTACAAATTCTAAATCCTGAGTTTTACGATAATATTCATAAAAAGCTACAAAGAACCAAAGAGTAGCATCCACTGTATTGTATTCTGGTTCTTCCCCAACATCTGGAAAACGGTTAGGAATAAGACCATTACTTGAATATTTAGCAAAGGTCTCTAAAATCTCTTTAGCTTCTTGGAATCTACCTGTTACTAATGCTAGCCCAGGCAAAGCAATCATACTATCCCGACCCCAATCTGTAAACCATGGATAACCTGCTATTACCGTAGCTGTATCACTAGAATCTCGATGAACTAAAAATTGATCGGCAGCTACCACCAATTTACGACTCACTTCATCCTTTGCTCCAGCCTGTAACCATAATTCTTCTATCCGAACAACTTGTTCTTGATAAACATCAGGAATTTTAGAATACTTATCTTCAGTGGAAAAAATTACCTCTAAACGCTCCCCAGGTTTTAAAGTAGCTTTTAAAAATCCAGGCACAAAATGATCTTCCACTGCTTTTAAACCACGATATGCTTCAATCGGATAATACATTCCATAATGCCAATATCGTTCTTCTGTCCACTTTGCTTTTGAAGTCATATAAACCGGAGTAGCCCCTGAAAAAGCCGTGAACTGATACTGGTAGCCATTTTTTTCTACAATCCAAGGCCAGTCATTTGCTTTAATATTGCCATGATAATCACGATAATTCAATAGAGGAGTTAATTTAAGTTCTATAGAATCTGCTCCATCAAGATAGTGATACTCAACTATAGTTGTATTTTCACCATAGATCATATATATCTTTTTTTCAATAACTATTCCATCTAGATGATAAGTAAATATAGGATGAAAAAGATATGTAAAAGCAGTCAGATGCTTATATCCTATAGTAATCACATTATTCTGATATAAATGAGTAGTCAAATCAATTTCCTTATCAGCAAATTGTACTTTTTCATCCAGATGACTAACGAGCAACGTCCTTTCAAGTGGAGGACGAAGGGCAGCTACTAAAATACCGTGATAACTTCTCATATTAGCTCCTACAAGTGATGAACCCGCAAATCCACCTATCCCATTCGTTACAATCCATTCACGATAGGCTAACTCATCTTTCATAATAGATCCTGTTAAACGTATCATTATGTACTTCACCTCTTCAATTATAAATGGGCCTATCAATATTCCGATAGACCCTTCAATATTATCAGAAAGATATATTAATAAAGTTTACCATTATGAATTTCAAAAGACCAATTCCGTCCACTGTTATTATCCCAATTTCCTGCATTATCATGGAAACAAAAGTTTAAACGTGAATCTTTATCAACTGCAATTTTAGTCGCAAAACAATTACCCAACCGATTCATTTTTACATCAGTTATATTTTCCCAACCATCATTGAGCCCAAAACCAGTGTGACAATATAAATCTTGTGCACCTGATTTTGCCAAAAGACCTTCATATTGAATATCAACACGTTGTCCTGCAATAATTGGGGTTGGTGTAACCTTAATTCCTTGATCTAAATCTGCTTGCATCTGACCAGTTGTATGCATTAATTCTCCTCCTTCAAAGAGTTATTATAGTAATAATATTTGAAGAAGCAGCAAAGATTATACTACTGGCTAATAGGATCTTTTTTACTTTTCATCTTCACTATCAAAAACAATAATCCAACCACTATTAGAACAGCTAACCAGATGTAACTATTTTTTTCAACAGGAACAACAACTTCCTTCTCAACCGCGATATTGATATAAGAGACTGTTGCAAAATCTTTACTATCTGGGGAAACCTTCAAAACATCTTCTTGAATCATTCCCTCAGGAACCAGAATATCCAGTACTCTGGAGTCTAACTCAGGATTCGTACTCCCTCCAAATATCCAGTCTCCACTATCTTCGGTAATCTCTCTGAAATAATCTGGAGCAAAAGGCTCAAAGGCTCCTACTAATAAAAATAATTTTGCAGATTTTAAATCCCCTAGCACTTTTTTTGCCAATTGAATCTTGATTACATTTTCCTCAATATTTACCTGTACTTGTTCTAAATCAAAAGGATTTTTTGTGTCATTCCAAAAAATCTTTTTTTCTTCAATTTCAGCGCGATCAGATGGTCGAAATGCTCTAACCCACCATCCAGTAATATTTAACATCACATCCCATGGTGCATCTTCATCTAATTTTAATCTCGCCCCAGGTCTAAAAAGTTCTACACTACCACCAGGTAAATTATCAATATAAATTTGAATCAAAGGATGGCTAAAACCAAACTTTGAATTCCATGGATCATCTACTTTGCCAAAATCAAATTCTAGAAGATAATCAGATCCAATATCTGTAATAGCAAATCTAGTCAGATCAAACAACCCCTTAAATGGTTGAAAATGCTGATGTTTTGGATATGTATAATACCCAGGTCCCCAATCATCACCTACTGGATCTTTCATTTCAAAAATTAATCCTGGTAGCTGAACTTCACCTTCTGCAAGAAGATTAAAACTTAAAAAGATGACTAAAATACCTATAATAGTTATAAATTTTAAAATTCCTATTCTCAACCTGATTCCCCCTCTTCGTCGGGCCTTGATCTATATTTTCTACATTTACGAAGAAAATTCCTCTTTTTCACGTATTCGCCAACCAAACCAGATCAAAATCACAATTAACAGTGAAATCAAATAAATAAATACTTTGCGAACTGGATTAGGTCTCTTAACAGGTTCTACAACAGCCAAAATCCGATTTGCGGGGTCATAAGAACCTAAAATTTTTTTTTGGCTTTTATGAGAAGGAGTGAGAATATCGATTACGTTTGGGGAATATTTGGATTCATCACCACCACCAAAATACCATTCACTTATATTTTCCTTTACCACTCTATAATTATCAGAGCCAAAACCATCCTGCCCACCAACCAAAAGATAAAATGAAGCATCAGATATATCCTCTAAACTACTCTCCGCTAACAAAGGTATCTTAATTTCAATTGTCTTCTCATCTTCCAAAACTTGAACTGTTCCTCCAGAATACTGTTTAGCATATGCTTCTTCATCACCCGTCTCTTCACAATCAAAATAATCAATTCTCCATCCTGTTACTTTGATTAGTGTATCCCAGGGTGCTTTAGGACTAAAGACAATCCTTGCTCCCGGAACAAGAGGTCGTCTTTCACCACCTGGACGATGATCAATATAAATTTGAATTAACTGATGGCTAAACCCGAAAGGCGCATGCCACGGATTTGTAATCAAGCCAAAAGAAATCTGAAAACGAATTTCTTCCTTTCTCGCTTCCACCTTAAAACTTTCAATATCAAACAATCCCTGATAAGGGGAAAATTGAGGATGGGTAGGGTATAGATATGTACCTGGCCCATAATCATCTCCCAAAGGATCAGGCATATCTAATATCATAACCCAGTTCTCGTTTTCTATATTTTTTGGTAATTCACCTTCATTCTGTCCCCTCACTGCCCATACACCAATAAGTAAAAAAATCAAAAGAACAAGTGAAAGTTTCCGAAACATTATTTATCACCTTCCACCTCTTAGTGTTCAGAACTTTCGAAACTTTTTTCTTTTTTACGAGCAATTTCAGCATCTAGACGTCTGGTAAATTCGTAAGCTGCATTAAAACCCATATATTTTAAACGATGTGTCATGGCACCTACTTCAATAATGGTCGCCAAATTTCGCCCATTACGCACTGGGACGATAACTTTTGGAATTTCTAAATCAAAAATAGTATCAGTCAATGAAGTCAATCCCAGTCGATCATAAACATCCTGAGTAGAGTACTTCCAATTTTATTGCACCAACGCCAAAAAGTGTTTTCACATCAATTATTCCTAGGCCTCTCAATTCCATATAATGTTGATTTAACTTTAAAGCATTCCCTATAAGCATATTTGCTCCTATCTTGCGTATTTCCACAAGATCATCTGCTACTAACCTATGTCCCCGTTTAACCAATTCTAAAGCTGACTTAAAAAACGAGTTGTCGAAACATTTACTCTCAAAAGTGGAATTTTAGATTCATTTGCTATAAGAATCATTTCATCTGGTGGTAGGAAATTTCTGGTGATAATCACCCCAGGTAAAGGATAATCATAAAATTTTCTCAATCTCTCTCTTCTTGTGGTATCAGTCAATCCATTAAGAAAAGTAATTTTTGTTTTTCCTAAAACCTGGATTCTTTCAGGCGTAAAGTATTCCCAATATCCAGCCAACTCAATTCCCGGAAGCTTAATATCTGTCACTGTTAGAAGATTCTTTAATCCTGATTTTCCAGCTAAGAGTTCTAGATTAAAATGATTCCTGATGATTTTTTAGGGCTACAGCAATTGCTCCTTTTACTCCTACATCTGAACCAAGAGATGCAAAAACAATCTCACACTTTTCCGATGCTGCCTTTAATGCTCGTTCTTTGACAGTCTTAATGATGGTATCATAAAATAAATGCCCAGCTTTTGTAACACCACCACCTAAAACCACTCTTTGAGGATTAAAAATATTGAGCATATTAGCAACCCCGATACCAATATATATAGCAACCTTTTCAACAATCTCTAAAGCTATTTTATCCCCAGCATCTGCAGCCTTAGTTACAACAGAGCCATCTACTTCATCAAGAGTATTTACCAGATCAGTCATCATAGTATCTACACCACTTGCTACTGCATCCCGTCCATAACGTCCAAGAGCTGTACCAGAAGCTAAAACTTCAAGACACCCTTTATTTCCACAACCACAAACAGGTCCATCTACATCAATGGTATGATGTCCAATCTCTCCACCACTATCATTACTACCATGAAGAATTTGACCATCAATGATCACACCGCCGCCAATTCCTGTACTAATCGTCATGTAAATCATATGATCTGTTCCTTTTCCTGCTCCAAATGCATGCTCAGCTATTGCTGCAGCATTGGCATCATTTTCAAGTGAAACAGGTATACTAAGAGCATCCTCCATCATTCTAACAATAGGTACATTATCCCATTTCAAATTCGGAGAAAAAAGCACTACACCTTCACGTATATTTAAAGGACCTGGAGAACCAACTCCAACTTGTAACACTTCTTCTTTTTTAGCCCCGATCTTTTCAATAACTTCTTCTACAGTTGCGACTATTCGATCTATTACTTTCTCAGCGGCTTCACCCGCACCTGTATCTACTCTAACTCTCTCTAGTACCTCACCTTCCAAATTAGCAATCGCAGTTAAAATTTTTGTGCCACCTAGATCGACTCCAACTACAAATTTCTTGTTCATAGAATGCCCTCCTTATATAAATATATTATAGTCATATAAAAACATACCTTAATTCAGTTCATCACGCATAAAAAAATCTTCTCTGATATTATATTTAACTAAAAGATTGTATGTAGCGTTATTTGCTAATATACCTAAAAATCCAATAAAACTAACAGCCAAAATAATACCAGCAGTAGCCAATCCGATTACAAACAAAAAAGCAAACATAACAAAGATTCCTAAACTATAAAAAAGGTTGTCCAAAGTTAAAATAAAACTCCGCTTTAGAATTTTAAAAATCCCATCTTCCATTTCTACTAACAAACTCCAAAAATAAAACTGACTCATCATAAAAAAGATACCTAAGTAGATCCAAATTCCGCTCAGATAAAAGAGAAACTTATTCCCTATATTCATAAAAAACATAAAATCAACAATAAGAAGCAATAGAATAACCAAACTAATCCAATAAGCTAAAAGCCCTTTTTTAAAATTTTTTGCAAAACTTCTGAAAAAGTCTTTAATCCCTATTTCTTCAGATTTGATAAGCTTATTTGTAAGATCAAAAGCAGCTATTGTCAAAGGTCCAACAAAAATCAGATTCATAATTACTCCAATAGGCATCTTAAAAACAATTCCACCAATCCCTACATACATTAACGGAATAACTAGAAAAAACCAGATGAAACTCACCATACCCAGCAAAAATAAGTGATTATAAAAGTCCTTACCACTCTTCTTTATAATTTTCCAAACTGACATAATTCACCCTCCTTCAACTTCTGCCATTATTATATCATTCGATTAGATATTTTACAATCAAACAAAAACCCAGATATCCCGGGCTTTTGTTTTTTTTCATAAGCTTTGATAAAAATTTTCATATTGAGAAATAATCTTCTCTGCATCAAACCTTTTTTCCACCACTTTCCGTCCTCTCTCTGCAAACTCCTGATGAATAGATGGATTTTGCAATAAATAAATCCCTTTCTCGGCCATCTTCACATAATCATCTGGCTCCTCAATACTATATTTAGTTAATTCCTTAAACGATGGGTCATTTCCCACCAAAGTTATATTTGTCCCATGTAATGTAGTGATTATCTTTAACTCTGGCTTCTTAGCTATATTACGTGCCATGATTGTACAAACGAATGAGGAATAGCATAATGAGCATGGATTACATCTAAATTTTCATAACGGATCAATTCAGCAATCTTATTTGCAAGTGCTAATGAATAAGGTAGATATTTAAATAAAGGATATGTAGGTGTATCCACTTCATGATAATAAATGTTATCATGAAATTTATCTAAACGAAAAGGTATATCGTAACTAATAAAATGAACCTTATGCCCTCGACTAGCCAATTGTTTACCAAGCTCGGTTGCTACCGCGCCACTTCCTCCATGTGATGGGTAACAGACAATTCCGATTCGCATTTTAGTACCTCCTACCTATAATTGAAAAACATCTCGGGCTGCTATTGGATTTTTAAAAATTAATCCTTCACCATATTCTACGCTAATCATTGCTCCAAAATACTGATCTCTGTTACAAATCTTTTTCAAAAATGTTGGTTGACTAATATAAGTAGGAAAACCATTCTTAGAATAAAATTGACTTTGATAAGCTTGAATCGCTTTTTCTTTCTTTTTATAAACCTTAGAAACATCAACTACAATCTGAGGTGAACCCTGCTGATGTTGAAAATAATAATACCATCTAGATGGCCTAAAGGCAGGTAAATCATCTTCAACTAAATACCGCTTTAAGCCACTTTTAAATAGTGCGATCTCTATCAATTGGCTTGCAGCTATATGATCTGGATGACGATCTTCCCAATAGGGTAATAAAACTATATCTGGTTGATATTTCCGCATTACTCGAACTACCTTTTTTTGCTGTTCTGGATCATGAGGATTAATCTCACCATCAGGATGAGGGCCAAAAGCAAGTAAATCCACTTTCTTCAGGCCCTGTTTGTTATGCATCTACTGCTACCCCATTTGCAAAATAAACTGGTCAATCACCTGAGCTACTCCCTCTTCATCACATGAACTTGTAACATAATCAGCGGCTTTTCGTAGATCAGGATGAGCATTTTGTACCGCCACTCCTAAACCAGCCCATTTAACCATTGTCAGATCATTTAATCCATCTCCGATTGCAATTACTTCTCTCGAACTAATTCCCATCTTTTTTGTCAATTCTGCTAAAGCTGCTCCTTTAGAAATGCCTGAAGCTGTAATTTCAATAAAATATGATTTTGAACCAGTGATAGACAAATCTTCTCCAAATTCTTCTTGTAATTCTTCCTTAAGCTGATTAATCTCTTGGAGATTCCGATGTATCACCAATAATTTAGTAGGAGGTGCCTGTAAAAAATTAGCTATTGGACCTACCTCAATTGAATCAACTTTAGTTCTTTCCATATAATACAATACTTCAGGTGTTCTAGCTCGTACATATAACTTATCATCAATATAAGCATTTAGCTGACTCCCCGCATTTTCAACCCTGCTAGCAATTCTTTTAGCAAACTTGAGAGGAATTGGATAGTGTACTAATGAATCTCTATCTCCAAATCGTTGTACCAACGCTCCATTATATACAATTGCAGGCTCCTTTAAATCCAATTCCTGAATATATGGAACAATAGCCTGAAACATTCGTCCTGTTGCTATTACAACCTTCACTCCTGCCTCCCTTGCAAGTTGAATCCGCTCTTTCGTCCTGGATCCAATCTTTAAATCATCCCCCAAAAGTGTATCATCCATATCAATCGCTATCAAACGATAACTCATTTTCACCTTACCCCTTTCCTTGATAAATGCTAGTTTACTATTCAACTTTCATAAGTAAGTTTAATGAATATGAAATAAGACTCTCATTAGAGAGCCTTACTTTTACCTTAATAATTTATTATAACTCAAAACAAACAACTATTCAAATTATCTAAATAAATGGTTAACTCGATTTTGAAAACCTGTTTGTAGATGATCTTTTCCGTTTATCTAATTGTACCTCACCAGCTAATTCTAATGCTTTCTTTGAAAAAATTGGGCCAATAATTTCAGTGATTAAAACAGATGCCAAAACAATATTTAAAATCATCCCACTACCTTCAGGATAAATACTCTGGGCCAGCATAGTTAAACCTATTGCGACCCCTGCCTGAGGCATTAAAGTCCAGCCCAGATATTTAGTAATCTTAGGATTCGCATGTCCTAATTTTCCTCCTACATATGACCCTACAACTTTGCCAATCATCCTCGCCACAAAATAAGCCGTACCTGCAAGGCCAACTTTACTTAACATCTCAATCTCTAAACTTGCACCTGCCAGCGCAAAAAATGCTGCAAAAAGAGGGACTTCTAATCCCGATATTTGATGAAATATTTTTCTTCGTCGTGGGGAAATATTTACGATTATCGCTCCGACCATCATATTTGCAAGAATAGCTGATAAATGAAAATGTTCTGCAATACCTGAAATAAAGAATACACTTCCTAAAGTAATCGTCAATAAAGCCTGATTATTAGAAATTCGACGTGCAATAAAAACTAAAATAAGTCCTACCCCAAGACCTAAAAGAAGCGAGAAAAAAATTTCTTCAAGAGGAGCCATAATCATGTGTACGATAGATGTTTCCCCTGATCCACTGTTTATCACTTTAGCAACAGTAGCCAATAAACCAAAAACAACTACACCCAAAGCATCATCTAAAGCTACTACTGCCAGTAAACACTCTGTTACAGGTCCTTTTGATTTCGATTCTTTAATTACGGCAACTGTTGCTGCTGGAGCCGTCGCTGTAGCAATCCCTCCCAATAATAACGCCATTGGTAATGGTTGCCCAACCAGAATTAAAGCTACAATCACCAAAAAAGCCGCTCCTAATAATTGCAAAGTTCCAACCCACAGGATTGTATTTCCCAATTTACGTAATGTTTTAAGTTGTAATTCTCCTCCAATAACCAAGGCTATTATTCCAAGAGTAATAGAATTTAATGGCTGCAATTCTTCAATCATTGTCTCAGGTATAAACTTCAAAAAAGCTGGACCTACTATAAGTCCAGCTAAAATATAACCTGTGACAGCTGGCAATTTAATTTTTTGTATAAGTATAGCTCCACTAAATCCTGCTAACAATAAGATTCCCAATGATAGTACTAAATTAGCTTCCAAAAAATTCCCCTCCTAAAAAATCTACTCATCTTTAATTATTAATCTTTTTATTATTCTAAATGTTCTATATATTTTAATTATTCCCTCTTTTTTGCTGATAAAAAATGACCCAACGGCTTTGAAGCCGTTTTGGGTCAAATAATTTATTATACACCTTAGGCACGATGCTTTTTTAGAGAAGATTTATTAATAACTTTGATTTCTCCAGCTAACTCCAACATCTTACGTGAAAAAATTGGGCCAATTAATTCTGAAAGCACAACTGAAGTTAAGATAATATTTAAAATCAAACTTCCAGCTTCAGGATAAATTTCTTGTGCAATCATTGTTAAACCAACCACAACCCCAGCCTGAGGCATTAAACCCCAGCCCAAGTATTTTCTTACCTCTGGAGTTGCTCTTCCAAGAGTTCCTCCTAAAAATGTTCCAGAAACTTTACCGACCATACGAGCAACAACATAAACTGCACCTACCAGACCAACTTTTCCTAACATATCAATCTCTAGGCTTGCTCCAGCTAGAGCAAAGAAAGCTATAATGATAGGGATCTCAATACCTTCAATAAGATTGAATATCTTTCTTCTACGTGGACTTAAATTAACAATTACTGCACCTACCAACATATTTGCAAGAATAGGTGATAAATAAAGATAAGTTGCTAAACCACTTGTGAATAAAACACTTCCCAAAACCAGAGTTAATAATGTCATATTATTTTTAATTCTCCGAGCCAGAAAAGTAATAATAATACCAACAAATAATCCTAATATAACAGAAAAAATGATTTCTTCAAGGGGTGCCAACGCCATTTTTACAAAAGAAATTTGTTCACTTCCGCTAACCAATACCTTAACAAACGCAGCAATCAATCCAAAAACAATCACCCCTAAAGCATCATCCAAAGCCACAATCGCCAAAAGACTTTCTGTTACTGGCCCTCTAGCTTTTGCTTCTTTAATAACTGCTACAGTCGCTGCTGGAGCGGTAGCAGTAGCAAGACCTCCCAATAATAATGCAATTGGAAGAGGCTGATGGATTACGAGCATTGCCAAAAGTACCACTACTGTTGCTCCAAGTATTTCCATTACCCCAATCCACATAATACTTTTACCTAATTTTCGCAGGGTCTTGATCTCCAACTCACCACCGATAACCAGAGCGATGATCCCCAAGGCAAGAGGTTTGATTGGATCTAAAGCGTGAATCATCTCCCAAGGTATCAGTTTTAATATCGAAGGGCCAACAAGCAATCCTGCCAAAATATAGCCTGTTACTGCAGGTAATTTTAATCGATTGATCAAAATTCCGCCACCTAATCCTGCCAACAATAAGATACCTAATGACAAGATTATATTTTCCATCAGATTCGCCTCCTATTAAAGTTTAAAATAAATAATATAAATTATTATTTATTGGTCAGACCTTCACAAGATCCACCAGAATCATGAAATTAAAATCCCTTAAATGTACATCCATACCTCCCTCCCCAATCTATAATTATTCTGGACTTTTTATCAATTCCCTCTTTTTTTTAAAAAAAATAAATGAACCGTCGACATTTTTTGCCGTTTCGGGTCAAAATTTGTTTCTCCATCACCCAGGCGCACTATTCAGGCTGATACCCGGCTTCACGAACAACTTCTTTCATTTTTTCAATATCTAATTTCGAAGGATCAAAATTAACCGTCACGTTAGCCTCGTCTAAATTCACCTCAGCCTCAGAAACACCATCTAAACCTTTCAACGTCTTTTCAACAGCCATCTTACAATGACCACAAGACATGCCTTTTACGCTAAAAGTTACATGTTCAGATTGCTTACCACAACATCCCATAGCATTATACACCACCTTTTATTTTTTAAAATACCCTATTTTAACTTAACACATCAATTATTTGTTATAACTTTTATAATTTCAGGATGAAATCCACTTTTTAATCCTAGCTTACGATCATAAAATTTTACCCCTACAAAAGTTAGTCCCATAAAAATCAACCCTGTTATAATGGCAAATCCTTCTCCCTGCCAAATTTTTAACAATGAATTGAACCAACTTCCAAGCCCATAACCAACAATTAAAGTTACTAAAGGTAACATATAAACCATCATTACGGCTGTCAACAGATGGCGTGTCTCCATCTTTAAAACTACCACATCCCCTACCTGAGCTTGTATTGGATTGTGCACCTCAAAACGTGTATTCTCTCCATGTGAACATTGGCCACATTTTCCACACGCACTATGACGACATAATTCTATTTCAGCCATTTTTTCATCCACAATCCGAATTACTTGTCCCGTTTCTTCCATAGCCTTAACCTCCTCCAGGTCAAATACTTATGCAGCCTAGCAGGCATCTTTCGCTCCCTGTTTTACTTCACGTTTTCATTATACCAGTTCTTATAATTTTTTTCTATACCGATTCAATAATAAAGAACTAGTAACTACTGATACAGAAGAAAAAGCCATAGCAAGACCAGCCCACTGTGGAGGTAAAAGTTGACCTGTAATCGGATAAAGCACTCCAGCAGCAACTGGAATCCCAAGAATATTATAAAACAAAGCCCAGAAAAGATTTAATTTAATCCGACTTAATGTTTTTCTTCCCAATCTAATCGCCCGTTCAACATCTTTTAGATCATTTTTTACTAAAATAACATCCCCAGTCTCTTTGGCTACATCTGTTCCCGAACCGATGGCAACTCCAATATCAGCTTGGGCCAACGCAGGCGCATCATTAATCCCGTCCCCAACCATTCCTACCTTAAGTCCCCGGGCTTGATACTCTTTAACCACATTAATTTTATCTTCTGGTAAAACCTCTGCCATCACTTCATCAATTCCTACTTCTTTTGCAACTACCTCTGCAACCTTCCGATTATCTCCTGTGATCATAAAAGTCTTCAACCCCAGTTCATGCAAGGCCTGGATCGCCTCTTTAGAACTTTCTTTGACCACATCAGCAAGGCCAATCACACCAATAACTCTTCCATCCAAAGCAATATACATGATAGTTCTCTTAGCTAGTCCTTCAAACTCCTTTTCAATAGGAGCTACATCCACCTTAGCATAATTCATTAGCTTAATATTACCTAAATAAAGAGTTTTGCCATCATACTCACAGATAATTCCATACCCACTTTTTTCTTCATAATTGGTTACCGCTTCGATTTCTATCTCCATTTCCTTTGCCTTTTCAACCACTGCCTGAGCCAAAGGATGAGTCGAAGGCTTCTCACCACTTGCTGCAATCTTTAATAATTTTTCTTCTGAAATTCCCTTAACAGAAATCACATCTGTCACTTCAGGACTTCCTTTCGTGATCGTGCCAGTCTTATCAAACCCGATAACATCTATTCCAGCAATATATTCTAGCACAGCTGCTGATTTAAAGAGAATACCGCGTTGTAAGCCAATTCCACTTCCCACCATGACAGCGGTAGGTGTTGCCAATCCCAAAGCACATGGGCAGGCTATGACTAACACAGCAATCATTGCTGTAAAAGCAAAAACAAAAGGCATCCCAATAACAAACTTCCAGATAATAAAACTGATTAAAGATATTATTATTACTGTAGGTACAAAATAATTGGAAACCAGATCTGCAAATCGCTGAATCGGTGGTTTTTCTCCTTGTGCTTCTTCTACCATTTTAATAATATTTGAAAGAATAGTATCCTTCCCAACTTTAGTGATTTTAACTTTAATCACACCAGACTTATTAATCGTTGCGCCAATCACCGAATCCCCAACTTCTTTTTCTACAGGAACCGATTCACCTGTCACCATAGATTCATCAATACTAGCATGACCTTCTACAATCTCTCCATCTAAAGGAATCTTTTCACCTGGTTTAACCAAAACAAGATCATTCACTTCTATTTCTGAAGCAGCTATCATTCTTTCTTCACCATCAATAATAATTCTCGCTTTATCTGCCTGAAGTTCAAGAAGTTTTTTCATAGCTTGACTCGCTCGTCCTTTTGCTCTTGCTTCTAAAAACTTTCCAAAGCGAATAAATGCAATTAATTCCATAACAGTTCCAAAAAAACTATGTCCTTCAAAAAACATATCTGGAAAAGTAGTTAAAACACTATATGAATAAGCTGCCGTCAATCCCAAAGAAACCAAAACATCCATATTCGCTGACTTATTACGCAAAGAATGATAAGCCCCTCTATAAAAAGTCCACCCCGCTGTAAAAAGAGTCAGTGTTGTAATAACAAACAGCATTAACTCTGTACCTCTGCTAAGAGCCATAGGCCCACCTGGTGCAAAATGTTCTAGATACACCACAGGGATAGCTACTATAGCAGAAAAAATCAACCAGGCTAACTCTTTGCGCGCTATCGCAACACTTTCATCTCTTACTTCATTCTTTGAATCTTCTACTATAGCCCTATATCCAAGACTAGATACTTTATCTAGAATTTCTTTTTCACTGATTCCTAAATCCATCTCTACTGTCAACTTCTCTGAAGCAAAATTTACTACAGCTTTTGTTACACCTTCCATCTCAGAAACATTCTTCTCTATAGAACCAGAACAGTTAGCACAGGTCATCCCTTGAATTTTAAATACCTTTTTCTGAACTTCTCCAATCATAGAAGGTTTTTTTTCATCAACCACATCTAGTCGTTCAATTTGAGTTACACCTGTTGCCAAATCATCCTCTGGTACTTGATAATCCAAGCTCCTTACTTTTTCTTTAATCTCATCCAAACTAACTTGACTTGCATCAAATGCTACCTTAGCCAACTCATCTTTAAGTATAACATCCACCTTCTCCACACCAAGCAAAGAAGCTATCCCTTCCCGAACACGTCGAACACAATGTTCGCACGTCATACCCTTAACTGTAAACCGTTCAAGCCGCAAAGGCTTATCCATCTTTATCTCCTCCGATCTATTACCTCATTTATATGTTTTCTAAAAATTCTTCTACTATCCCAAATCCAAGTACCCCCGAGAGGTATGTTTGGATTTTACCACAATCTCATAACCTTTTCAAGTATAAAATTTTAAAAACTTTATAAGTGAATAACTGATAATATAGAGAACGCTTTATATATACAGACTCAGGGTAAAATAAAACGAATAAAAGGATGGCAAAAATAAGTTGCATTAGGGATATTTCCCAGCAAAGTTTTTTGCCATCCTTTTATTCGCTTTATTTTACCCGTCTTTATTTAATCCAGCGCTATTTAAGCGTCGATATTTGAATATATCACTTAGTAAACCTAAAAACCACATCTAATAATTCATCCAGCGCCTGAGGATTATTTCCTTCTTCAGAACACATTGCCTTTTTAACACACCCGTTTGCATGGTTTTCCAAAACATTAAATCCCGCTTTATAGAGTGCTGCCCGTACTGCTGCAATCTGAATCAAAACATCAACACAATATTGTTCTTCTTCTACCATCCTTTGAATTCCCCGAACTTGTCCTTCAATTCGTCTCAAACGTTTCAATAAATCATCTTTATATTTTTCATTGTCTGACATCAATAATCCCCCTTTTACAAAACTTCTATAAATGATTCGACCACAAAAAGTATTTTAGTCGCACTTGCATACCATATAAAATATTGACGCCGCCATTTCAATACTTTATATGGTATGCAAGTGCGACTACTTTTTGTGGGCTACTCATAAATACATTTTAACATATACCAACAAAGTTATTCAAATTTTTTCTTAAAACAAAAAACACCAGGTATCATAGATACATGGTGTTTTTTGTTAAGCATAAATTTTAAGAAATAATTACTCAGCACTGATAGCTTCTACTGGACAAACTTCAGCGCATGCGCCACAATCGATACATTTATCTGCATCGATCACGTATTGGCCATCACCTTCACTGATAGCACCAACTGGACATTCAGATTCACAAGCTCCACACATAATACACTCACTAGAGATTACATATGCCATGAGTGTCACCTCCTCAACTATATCTGCTAATATTCTTAGCCTTTATTAAAAATATATACATTTCACTGAACTAATTCAGTAATCTAGGCTACATTTTTTTCAGTTATCATATTAACTCTTCAATTACTTCAAAAAATTAGTCTAATATCGCCGAAATAATTGCACTAAAGATGCTAATCAAAATCGCTCCTAAAAATGCAGTCCAAAATCCTGAAATTACAAAACCAGGAATTACTGCAGCTGATAAAAGAAGCATTAGCCCATTTATTACAAATGTAAAAAGTCCTAAAGTTAAAATAGTTAATGGGAATGAAAGAATCACTAGAGCAGGACGTATAAAAGAATTTATAATACCAAATATAAAAGCTCCAGCAAAAGCTGCTACAACTCCATCAATAATTATGCCCTTCAATAATTTCGCTACAATAAGAATTGCAACAGTATTAATTAACCAGCGAATTAAAAATTTTTTCTTTCTTTTTTTATCACCAGTTTCTATTTTTGTCATGGGTTTCACCCCCAAATTTTATTATACAATAATACTATGTATTTTATCTTTTGAGTTAAGACCCCCACTTCTATAAGTGGTGGGAATTGTTTTTAATCTTCAGTGGGGGTAGAATCCCCTACTGAAGCCCCGATGTTCAGCTTTAGCTGGACGAGTTCACTCTTCTGGAATTATAATCCAGG
>DAOVRZ010000021.1:0-62022 GCA_030627905.1 Halanaerobiales bacterium | reverse complement strand
GGGGATAAATTCAAACACAGAAACGCTTTGTTTCTTTTTTTATTTGATTTTTTTGATCTTAATGAGAGTATTTTTTACCACAAAGAATCAACATATGGCTTTTGAAGGCAAAAAAACGTTACTTTTTGTGGGCTAATCATTCTATAGGTTAAATGTAATCAAATTATCTATTCCCCCATTAAGAGAACGTCCAGAAGATATTATCCTCTGTTCGAAATACTTTTTAGAAAAAATTAATAAAAAAAACTATACTACTAAGTATTTTCATGAATCATTCCTTAAAGCTATTGAGAACTATAAATGGATGGGGAATTTGAGAGAATTACAAAATTTGATTCAACGTGTATATTATATTTCCGAAAATGATTGTATAGATTCATCTTTACTCTCTGAACATATAACACATTTTAATAATGTAAATCACAATTATGAAATCCCTTCAGAAAAACCTTTCAAGCTAATAACATTAGAAGATATGGAGAAAAATTTAATTAGCGACACTTTAAATCATTGTAATGGTAATGTTATTATGGCAAGCAAGCTTATTAATATCAGCAAATCAACCCTTTATAGAAAAATTAAAAAGTATAACATAAGTACAGTTTCAAATTAAGAATAATATATTCTCTTTCCCATTTTGAAACTTCTTTCTTCTCAATTTGAAACATTTTATCTTAACTTTATACAATTCATTTTGCTTTATCCTCCTAATATCAACATTTATACTATTCCATTATACTTGGCATGAATTTTGCACATATATATTTGTGAAAAAAAATACAAGGAGGAGTTATTATGAAAGCAGCAAGATGGTATAACCAAAAAGATATTCGAGTAGAAGAAGTTAACGAACCAGTTATAACAGATAACTCAGTAAAAATTAAAGTTAAATGGTGCGGAATCTGTGGTTCTGACTTGCATGAGTATTTAGCAGGGCCAATATTCATTCCAGTAGGTCAACCACATCCTCTAAGTAAGAATAGCGCTCCAGTAATATTAGGGCATGAGTTTTCCGGTGAAGTTGTAGAAGTAGGTAAAAAAGTTACTAAAGTAAAAGCTGGAGATTCCGTAATTGTTGAACCTATAGTAGCATGTGGTAAATGTGCACATTGTAAAGAAGGCAAATATCATCTATGCTCTTCTTTAGGATTCCATGGTTTATGTGGTTCAGGTGGTGGATTTGCTGAATATACAACATTTCCTCAAGAATTTGTTCATAAAATGCCTGAAGGCTTATCTTACGAAAAGGGTGCTTTAGTTGAACCAATTACTGTGGCACTACATTCATTAAAAAGAGGTAATTTTCAAACTGGACAAACTGCAGTAGTTGTAGGTGCAGGTCCAATAGGTTTGGCTACAATTGAATGTCTTAAAGCTTCTGGAGCTAAATCAGTTATAGCAATTGAACTATCTCCAATAAGAAAAGAATATGCTAAAAGATCTGGTGCAGATGTTGTATTAGATCCAACAGAAGTGGATGTTATCAGTGAAATTCTAAAACTTACTGAAGGAATTGGAGCGGATATTTCGTTCGAAATTACTGGAGTTCAAGCAGGGTTTTTAACAGCAATAAATTCTGTTAAATCTGATGGAACTATCGTAGTTACAAGCATTTGGGAAAAAGAGGTTAGCATACATCTTAATTCAATTGTACTTTCTGAGAAAAAAATTGTTGGTACCCTCGCATATAATAAGCTTTACCCTTCAACCATCGCGCTAATGGCCGATAATAGAATCAAAGCCGAAGGATGGATAACTAAAAAAATCTATATTGATGATATTGTAAATGAAGGTTTTGAATCCTTGATTGGTTCTGAAAAAGATAAACATGTTAAAATTTTAGTAACTCCAGATAAAAACTTATTGTAGTAAAAAAAGATATCTCAAAAGTATTTAAACTTTTGAGATATCTTTTTTTTGTATTTTATTTATTTTGCCCAATCAGCTGATAAATCCTCTTAATTGGTATATTAACTTCTTCAGCTAACCTCCGACAATCCTCATATTCTAGAGCTAAGTTTACCATCTCTCCTTTATAATAACAAGCTTTAGCTTTCACCTTTCCCCAAAGAGTTGGAACTTCAATGATCTCGCGTGGTAAAAATCGCTTCTCCACCTGACTAATCCTGAGTCCAATCGAAGTAGTCTCTCTAAAGAAAACTTCTACGACTTGATCAATTCGTTCTGGTGGAGTAAGTGCTGTCAAAACATTAGCTGGACGTCCTTTTTTCATAATAATTGGGATCATAAATACATCGACTGCTCCCTCTTTGAAAAGTTTTTCCATCACAGATCTATATAACTCAGGATTCATATCATCAATATTCGCCTCTATTACCGCCATTTCACCTGAACAGTATCCAGCCTGCTCATCTTTTAAATAGAGTTTTTTTTTCCAACAGTCAGACGAAGTAAATTAGGAATTTGCTCTAAATCTCTTGTACCAGCGCCATAACCAATAGATTCTACCGTCATTTCTTTGTGATTTGTAAACTCCTCCGCCAAAGTAGTTATCAAAGCAGCGCCTGTAGGAGTCACTAGCTCTTTTGAAATACCCTGACAGTATGTAGGCACACCTTTTAATATTTCCAGTGTTGCAGGCGCTGGAACAGGCATCATTCCATGAGCACATTTAACAAAACCTGTACCAATATGTAATGGTGAAGCAGTAATTCTTTCCACACCAAGCTGATCGATTCCAATCAAAGTACCTACGACATCAATAATGGCATCCATTGCTCCCACTTCATGAAAATGAATTTTTTCAGGAGTAGTATTATGAACTTTAGCTTCAGCTACAGCAATTTTTCTAAAAACTTCTTTAGCTTGTTGAATAATCTCGACTTTCAAATCACTAGCATCTAAAATCTCGTAGATATCTTTCAAATGCCGATGGACATGTCCTTCTTCAAAGATCACATGAACTTTTGTTCCAGAGACACCTTTCTTTACAACTCTTTCGACTTTCAATTCAAATTCATCTATATTTAACTTCTTAAGCTCATCTTGGAGAAATTTTAAATCAACTCCCTGATCTACTAAGGCTCCCAAAATCATATCCCCTGCAATTCCAGCAAAACAATCAAAATGAGCAATTTTCATCTTTGCACCGTCCTTCCAACTTTATTTATAGAATTAGCCAAAAACGCAGCTCCAAATCCATTATCAATATTCACAACACCAATCCCAGCAGAGCAACTATTCAACATACCAAGTAACGCTGATAAACCATTAAAGCTTGCTCCATAACCCACACTTGTAGGAACAGCAATCACAGGTTTATCTACAAGCCCACCTACAACACTGGCTAATGCTCCTTCCATCCCAGCAGCAACAATCAATACTTGAGCATCCATAATCTGTTGATAATTTTCAAAAAGACGATGAATTCCTGCAACTCCTACATCATAAAGCCGTTCAACTGGATTACCCAACATCTCTAAAGTCACTATTGCCTCTTCTGAAACAGGAATATCTCCAGTACCTGCTGTGACCACCAATACTTTCCCTAACCCCTCTGGACATTGAACTTTATCTTTATGTAAAGTAATACAGCATGCCAGTTCATGATATTCTGCCTCAGGAATTTCTGCAGAAACTTTCTCCCAAATCTCTTGACTACACCGAGTTGCTAATACAGGATGATTTCGATCTTTCACCATTTTTAAAATCTCTGCCACTTGAGTTGGAGTCTTACCCTGACCTAAGATCACTTCAGGAAACCCCTGACGCAAATGACGATGATGGTCGAACTTAACAAATCCTAAATCTTCATATGGAGCATCATGAATCTGTTTTAAAGCCTCTTCTACTGAAGCACTACCTTCCTTAACCTGACTTAATAAATGATGTAATTGCTCTTTATCCATCTAACTGCACCTCCTCATATAAAACTTCATTCATACTTCCCGTCCGATAACCCATTAAATCCAATGTTACATATGTATACCCCAATTCTTTAAAACGATTCACTATTTCTTCTCGATGTTCTAAGAAAAATAGCATATCTTCTGGCATAACTTCAACTCTAGCTGTTATGTCATCATGCTGCCGCACTCGAAATTGTTTGAACTCAAATTGTCGTAAATACCTTTCAGCTTCATCAAGCATAGCTAGTTTCTCTTTAGTAATTCGATCTCCATAAGGGAACCTAGAAGCAAGACAGGCATAGGTTGGCTTATTCCAAGTGGGTAAGTCTAAACGTCTTGAAAGCTCTCTAATCTCATTTTTGGTTAACTTAGCTTCTAAGAGGGGACTTCTGATCCCTAATTCTTTAATGGCCTTCATCCCTGGACGAAAATCATCTAAATCATCATAATTTGACCCTTCAACCACATAATTTAACCTCTCTGTTTCTGCTAGCCTTTTAATAGCTGAAAAGAGTACTTTTTTACAATGATAGCATCGATCTGGATTATTTTTTACAAACTCTTCATTACTTAATTCACCAGTTTCAATCGTCTGGTGAGACACTCCAATAATATCAGCTAATCTTTTAGCTTCCTCAAAATTTTCTAAAGGTAATGTTTCTATTCTAGAGGTAACCGCTACAGTTTTCTCTCCCAAAAGGTCATAAGCTACCTTTAAAAGCAATGTACTATCAACACCTCCAGAAAATGCAACTGCCACACTTCCCAGCTCTCGCAATAATCTTTGCAGATTCTCATATTTTTGTTCCAAAGTCATTATTAAACCTCCTAGTTACTCATAGCCATTTTATATAATTTTTCACAGAAAAAGATCATAAAAAATCCCATAACAAATGAGATCTTCATGATCTTAGGTATCCATAAATCAATAATTTTATCAATGCATAATTAATAGTCGTTCATCGACTTAATACTAACTATTGTACCATAAGATTAGTATCTTTTCAAGAATAGTTATCCACAAGTTATCTACAGTATGTGGATAGAAATTATGGTAATATTTTATTTTTACTGGTTAAAAATCCATTCCAAAGGCTTTTTTATGGTTTATTTTAGCTATTCTCCACAACTTATCCCCATACTTATTCACAGCCTGTGGAAAGATATTATTCATGTTTATTATTAATTAAGGCTATACTAAATAAAACCCTAATGAAGGAGTTATAAAAATGTCAAAACCAAAAATATTACTCAGGTTTGATACAAAAGATTATATTACACCTGAAAGTAATGTTGTATTAGATGCATTACTTAACATTCTTGAAGAGTTAAATATTAAAGCAACCTTTATCGTAGTGGGAGAAAAAATTAAAATGCTAATAGATCATGGTGAAACTGCCATTATAGAGAAGTTACAACACCATGCACTTGGTTATCATTCTTATACCCACAGTCTTCATCCTGTTGCTCAAGAATACCTCCAAAACGTTAATTGGGAAACTGGTATAGAGAAATTTTTAAAAACTGAAGAAACTGGACATAAAATATTTGTAGAAACTTTTGATCAACCCCCAATCTGTTATACTCAACCAGGAGCAGACTGGGTGCCTCATGCCTATATTGCTCTACAACAATGGGAAATTCCTCTGTTCTTTACAGAAGAAAAAAATTCTTTACTAAACCTTACTGCACAACACCAAAAGCAACAGCCATTTTTAGTTAATGGAATCTTAACTTTAGCTTGTAACCCTACAATTAGTGATCTTACTAACCTATCCAGTAGCACTCTAAATTCTGCTAAATATAAATTTGAGTGGGATTATCAGACTGCCTCACAATCTATGGGACTAGGATTGATACCAATAATCTGTCATCCTGAAAGATTAATCACAAGTGGTGATCAGCCTTGGGATATGCTAAATTACGCAAATGGTAAGAATAAACCTCGTCAAGAATGGCAAATACCTCCTTTAAAAAGTAAACATATATATGAAGAAGATCTAAATGCTTTCAAGCAATTTCTCATTTATCTAAAAGAAAATTACGAATTAGATTGGATTACAGCTCAAGATCTTGTTGATATTTATCAAAATCGAATCATCCATAAAGATCGGGTGATAGATACCTTGACTCAAGGAACTTGTTCAATTGATCAAACTAATACTCTAGAATTCAGTTCAATTTTAAATATCGCAACTCATTTTAGAAAAGAAATCTCTTTCTATGGTATGGGTAATATCTGGTTATCTCCAATTCAAGTAGCATCTATACTTTGCCAGACTTTACTTATCAGGGCTCAAGAAGGTTATTTCCCCAGTTCAGTACCAATTCCTACAGAAATTTTTTTTCCTGAAAGAATTCCAGAAGTAACAGTCACAAAGAATTTAGATCGTATAGGATGGAGTGAGTTAGTTCAAGGATCAAAAAAAATATTACACCTCATCAAAACAAAAACTACTTTTCCTCCTAAAATCAAAGTAGGTGTAAATATATGGATTGAATTAGAAACTTTTATTGGTGGAGTAGCACAGGCTATTGTCACAATGGCAAGCGATCATCTGCCTCAGGATAGAATATTATTACCCAATACAAAATTGCAAACAAAAGATTATGTAAAAAAAATAGACCAGGCAAACTGGTCCTGGCCTATCTTTTCTTATGGTTTTCAAAATTGTGAGCTTTTAAATTATACAGAGCTATTAAGTTGGACACTGAAACCAATCTAAACGATTTGAAAAGTTCGTAAAATATTTAATAAATCATCTTCTCCCCACTGATCCGTGATCTTAACCTGACCAATTCTGGTAGGCAATATCATCTTTACTTTACCTTGAAATGCCTTTTTATCATTTTGAATTGCCTTTACAATTTTATCTAGATTGATCTCTACCGGTATATAAATAGGTAAACCAGTTCTTTCTAACATCCGGGCCAGCCGCCTTACCTCCATCTTATCTATCAATCCCATATTTTCAGCAAGACGGCTGGCTTGAACCATGCCAATAGCAACCGCTTCACCATGACGATATTTTTTATAATGAGTCACTGCTTCAATCCCATGACCCACTGTATGACCAAAGTTAAGTATTGCGCGGATGTTCTGCTCTTTTTCGTCCTCTTCCACAATCTTTCCTTTAATTGTACAGGAATCATAAATAAGTCTAATCAGTGTAGCAGAATCCAAATTTAAAATCTGCTCCAAATTTTCTTCAATCCAGTTAAAGTAATTAGCATCTAGAATCATACCATGTTTAATTATCTCTGCCATTCCAGCTATCAGTTCATCTCTGGCAAGAGTCTGTAATGTAGAAATATCTATTAATACCAATCGAGGTTGGTGAAAAGCACCAATTAAATTTTTCCCCGCAGGATGGTTAACAGCAACTTTGCCTCCAATGCTGCTATCTACTTGAGCCAAAAGAGTGGTAGGTACCTGTACAAAATGGATACCTCTCATATAAGTTGCAGCTACAAAACCTGCAAGATCTCCCACCACACCACCACCAAGACTAACAACCACTGAACTTCGATCCATATTATGATCAACCAATTGATCATAAAGACCACTGACAATTTCTAAAGTTTTATATTCCTCTCCATCAGGAATCACTCCCATTGCAGAAGCTAAATCGGCATTTTCCAGGCTTTCTAATACCTTCTTAGCATATAAAGGTTCAACCGTTGTATTAGATATAACGAAAACCCGTCGAGCGTCTGGAATCTGCAATTTGATTAATTCACCAAGACGATCTAAATTATTCTCTCCAATAAAAATTGGATAACTTCGCTCTTTAAGATTAATGGTTATCTTTTTTTCCATTTTCTTCTCCTCGTTGTTGTGAATTATCCTTGAGACTACCTGTTCA
Source organism: Halanaerobiales bacterium (assembly GCA_030627905.1). Taxonomy (GTDB): domain Bacteria; phylum Bacillota; class Halanaerobiia; order DY22613; family DY22613; genus JAGMES01. The sequence continues at coordinate 54,287 of DAOVRZ010000021.1, read as the reverse complement.
GTATTTAAGAGGTTAGTATCAATTTCAATATCAGCAGCCTCACGATATAAAGGTAATCTATTTTTAAGTATATCTTCTAACTTCTTCTTAGGATCATCAGTCTGTAACAAAGGCCTGGAGTCATCATCCATTAAACGCTGAAAAAGAATCTCTAGGCCAGCATCCAAAAAAACAACAATCCCCTTCTCCCGCAATGCCTTAACATTTTCTGATCGCAGAACAACTCCTCCGCCTGTCGCGATTATCTGCCCAGTCCTTTTTGCCACTTGCTGAACTACTTCAGTTTCTAGCCGTCTAAACTCTTCCTCACCATCTGTTGCAAAGATTTCACTAATTTTCCGACCTGTCCAATCCTCCAACCGGGCATCAGTATCAATAAAACCAAACCCCATGCGTTCTGCCAACAATTTCCCAACCGTACTTTTCCCTGAACCCATCATTCCGATTAACACAATATTTTTATCCAAATTCATCTTAAAATTTTCTCACATAAGACTGATATTCTTCAAAATTACGAGAGATTTCCACCATACTATCACCACCAAATTTAGTAGCAAAAACTTTAGCAAGAACACTTGCCACTACCCCTTCAGCTACAATGCTTGCCGCTGGAACTGCTGAGACATCGGCTCGTTCCTTACTAGCAAAAATCTCTTCTTTCGTTAATATATCCACAGAATGAAGGGGATTCATCAGAGTTGGAATAGGTTTCATCACAGCCCGAATAATCAATGGCTCTCCATTGGTCATTCCACCCTCTAAACCTCCTGCAAAATTCGTTGAGCGAGTGTAATTACCTCCATCTTGGGAAGTTTCATAATAAATCTGATCATGAACTTTTGATCCTGGTAAACCTGCAGTTTTGAAACCAAGTCCAAACTCCACACCTTTTATTCCCTGAATACTGATTAACCCTTGAGCCAATTTCCCATCCAACTTTTCATCCCATTGAACATGACTGCCCAGCCCCACAGGCAAACCAGTAACCACTATCTCCAAAACTCCACCAACCGAATCACCGTTAGCTTTCCAATTATCAATAAGCTCAATCATTTTCTCTTCAATCTCTGAGTCTCCACAACGCAATGGTGATTCTTCCACTTGGTTAAAATATTCTTTAACCTGATTTAAATCTGCAAATATAACCTGGCCTGACTCAATCAATTCACCCCAAACTGGAGCTTTAATCTCACCGATTTGCACCACATGGCTCTTAATTTCTATACCAAATTGACGTAAAAATTGTCTACAAACTGCTCCTACTGCAGTCCTAGCTGCTGTTTCTCTGGCACTAGCTCTCTCTAAGATGTTACGCACGTCATATGTATTATATTTTATCGCCCCTGTTAAATCTGCATGACCCGGACGAGGATTAGTCATAGGTTGATTATTATTGCATTCATCTAAAGGCTCTACAGTCATAATCTCCTGCCAATTTTCCCAATCCCAATTTGTAATCGTTAGAGCAATCGGGCTTCCTAAAGTCGAACCATGTCTTACACCTGATGTAATCTCCACCTTATCCTTTTCAATCTTCATCCTTCCTCCACGGCCATATCCTCTTTGACGACGAGCCAACTCCTGATTAATCACTTCTTTTGTTAATGATAAACCTGAAGGGACTTTCTTGATTATTGCTGTTAACATCTTCCCATGAGATTCACCAGCAGTAAAATATGTAAACATGCTTATTCCTCCTCTCTCAACCTTTGGAGTACTGCTTCCCGCATTACTTCTATCTGTGGTTCAACACCTGTCCAGATTTTATATGCTTCTGCGCCCTGATAAACCAACATTCCCACACCAGAAAGGGTTTTAGCCCCTGCCTGATGAGCAAATTTTAAAAGAGGTGTTTCCAGTGGATGATATACCAGATCTGCTACCAAATGTGTCGGTTTAAACCATTCTTTTTTCAAAGGCAACTCCTTCTCAGAAACAGATACCATGCCAATAGGAGTAGCATTGATAATAATATCTGTTCTATCCATCTCAGTTTCTAACTTTAATAATTCAAAATCAATAGCACGATAAACAGTATTTTTTATCTTCTCTTCACACTCTTTAGCTAAGCACTCTCCCTTTGAAAGAGTTCGATTACAAATCACAATCTCTTTTGCTCCAGCAAGCCCTAGCTGAATCGCTACAGCTCTTGCTGCCCCTCCTGCTCCAAAAAGTAATACACTTAACCCTTCAGGATTAACTCCTCCCTCATCTTTCAAAGAGCGTAAAAAGCCGATTCCATCTGTATTATAACCGATCAACTTTCCATCTTGAAGATGAATTGTATTTACAGCACCGATCAATTGCGCTTCTTTTGAGATTTGATCAAGATAAGGAACAATAGCTACTTTATATGGAATCGTCACATTAACTCCGGCAAATTGCAATCCTTTTAACCCTTTAACAGCATCAGCCAAATCTTGATGAGCCACTTTTAAAGGCAAATATATATATTCTAACTGTTGCTTCTTAAGTGCTGCATTATGCATAAATGGAGAAAGGCTATGATGAATTGGATCACCAATCACTCCCAAATATTTTCGCATCTTAATCCCTCCTTAGCTTAATATATTTCCCCTGCAAAATACAGATATCCTGCTTAGCAATAAATTTTACTTAGTTTAGACTAATGCACTCATTAATCACATATTATTATTCGGATTATTTTTTAGATTTTAATGTTTCTTTATTTTATCTTTTGAGTTAAGACCCCCACTTCAATAAGTGGTGGGAATTGTTTTTAATCTTCAGTGGGGGTAGAATCCCCTACTGAAGCCCCGATGTTCAGCTTTAGCTGGACGAGTTCACTTAGAAAATTTTCGTATATTTTAGTATGGATTAAAAAGATTGTTCATATAATAAATAAACGACGACGAAAATTGAGTAACATTAGGAGGCATCTACTTTGGATCAAGTACAAGGTAAAGTCTGGTATGAACGTGCCCTTTACTACGGGGAAATCGGCGACAAAGCCAACGCAAAAAAAGCTTATGCTATGGCCGTAAATTATGATTCAACATTGCCATCACTACCTAAATTAAAGACTAAATCAAAAGATCAATTACTTCGCACTTTAGAAATAATCTGCCTTATATGCATCATATTAATTGGGGGATGGTTGTTATATCTGATTTATGGGCCAACCCTTTCATTGGAAAATAATACTTTCCCATCACGAATTATATATCAAAAAGGAGAAAAAACCGAAAGTAATAAAATTATATCTACCTCAAAACCTATTTCGTATAATAGAACAGGAAATTCAAACTTCAAACTTTTACAAAATGCTTTATACTACTATATCATAGATAACCAACGATTTCCTGCTACACTTGATGAACTCGTTCAAAAAGAATATCTTAAAGATATCCCAGTTGAATCTTCAACAGGGAGCAATCAAGTGAGCAATAGATTTTCAGGGGAAGGTGGATGGGTTTATAATCCGCCAAAAATATTTGCAGCAAATAAAATCGAAGAACAAATTGGAGTAGCATTATTTACAAATATAAAAAATATACCCTATCGGCTCTTTCGACCTCTTTCTCTAGAAGTAAGTCTAGGAAAATCTATTATTTTACTAAAAGAAGGTAATAATTTTCTAAAATCCTGGCCTATATCAATAGGAAGTAGTTCTACACCAACCCCAACAGGAAGCTTTCGGATAATAGAAAAAAATATCCTAGCTAATGGGCAGGAAAACTCTTATGGTTCAAGATGGATGAAGTTCGGAGAACATTATCATTCTGATACAAATCTTCAAACAAGTGATACGCTGGCCCAAAGAGGGATTGGAATTCATGGAACCAACGATCCAACAGACGTTGGCAGATCAATTACCCAAGGCTGTATAAGAATGCGTAATGAAGATATCGAAGAATTATATCAATTAATTCCTAATGGCATTATTACTGAAATCATAACTAACTAAATATATGCAATCAGGATAATATCCTGCTTATTATTCAATAAGAAAAGGCTATTGATTAAGTTAATCAATAGCCTTTTAACAATATATCATTTTTCTAGGTAAATAAGCTCAACTAAATCATCTACATTTATATAGTAATGGTTTTCTTTAATCTCTAATTCATTAATGAATTTAGCTGACCCGTTTTCCATCATGTTGTTCTTCTTAACATCTAATAAAACCTTCTTTTCATTTAAGACTATATTTATTTGCTGTAAATTTTCATGCCAGAAAACTTTTCCGCCAAGAGATTCTACCAAAAATCGAATTGGAAGATATATTTGATTATTATTAACCAAACTATTTATCTTAACCTCCTGGTTCTTATAATAAAATGTTCCAAGTTTTTGGTCATAATATGGTTTTACTTCAGCCATACTTTCTTCTTTCAAATTTATCACTGATACAGCTTGTATAATTTCAGTTTCTTCTATAATAGTTGATTTACTTTCTTCTTTTTCCTGAGAATCTTCTACACATTCCAATTTTGAATCCTTTATTTCATTCTCAATTGGCGATGAAATTTGATGATTTAATTGAGTATTATCAATTTCTGATAACAATATTGGTACAGAATTCTTTCCAAAATTATAGTGCCAATAAAGTGAAAAATCAAGGTCATTTTCTTTTTTTGTTAGTGAATAATTATCTTCAACTTCTAAAACAAGCTGAGAAACATCTGTTAATTGATAAATCCCTTTCGCTCTCAATGGAATACTTATTTCTCTACCTTCTCTTTCCCACAAATGTTGTAAACCCACATTTCCTTTTAATATTAGCTTATTATGAAGATGCTTTTCATATGGTCTAAAATACTTCAGAGTTATTTCTTCTCCATTTAAACCCAACTTTCCGCCTAAAAATACAGTTCCATATGTTGTGTTCCAATTTCCATTAACTATAAACTTTTCAGTTGTTTTATTCTCTTTTTTAGTCCAATTTACACCAACTTCCAAATCCAATTTTTCGTTAAAAGGATTAATATATCCCAAGCATATGTCAGAAAATGAACCTCGCTTTTCTAAGGTTAAAAAGCCATGTATTCCATTTTGATCTATAGGGACATATAATAAATTTCCTCTAACCCAATAATCATATTGCTTTTTTTCATCTACAAATACCCCTGTCAACATATTAACTTTAAGTTGAGAACCTATTTCCCAATCACCGCCAAACCCAACTTTCGTTTCGGCTGCTATAACAGGAATTTTTACTAATATTAGTAACAGCAATGTTAAAAAGATAATATATTTTTTCATCTTTTTTCCTCCTTTCGCTTTAATATCATCTCCAATTTCTAAAAAAATATCTCAAAAAAATAAAAAACCCTGTACATACTTTTCAGGGTTTTCAAAAAGTTAACATATCAATTATTCTACAAACTTATAAACTGCTGGTATTAGTAAACCTTCTATATCCAGAAATTCTTCAGCAATCTGAAATTCAAATAATTCGCCATGACTTACTACCATATTGAAAGGCAACGTCTCTCTAAGAATTTTTATTACATGCGTGCCTAATGGTAAATTTTCCAAATAAAAAGTTCCATCTTTTCCTGTATATACGCTCTTTTCGTTATCATTCAGACAAATACCAACCCATTGTAAAGCCTCTTCATCATCATCCATCTTTCCATTAGCATTTTTATCAATAAATACTTTCCCAGAGATAGATCCATTTATTGTAAGACCATAATGCAAGAATATATTTTCATTCTCTCGTATTTTAACAATCTCTTCATCTAAAACTGGAGTATAATCTGCATCCAGAGATTTTAAATCAAAACCAACTCTATATATACCAGGTTCAACATAATCAAATCTAAATTCTCCCAGTTGATTAGTCTCAGTTCTTCTACCATCAAGAGCCATCTTTATACCAGAAAGTCTCTTTTCATCATTATCCATTATACCATTCCCATTTGCATCTAAATAAACTATACCACCGATAAAAGAAACATGTTCGTTACCTGAATATTGTTGCCCTTGATTAGTTTCAGAAGTAAACCCTAAAGCATGTGATAAAGTTACTAAAAAAACATGTTCAGGATCACTATCCCATAGCGTATCATATAACTGTTCAGCTGTCACATTAATCTTCATATCTCTAGATAATATTCTTTCGATATCTATTTTAGCAGACCATTGAGGATATTTTCTTTCATCTATAGATGAAACATAACCTATATTGCATGATAATTTTCCTTTTCCATCTTCCCATCTATGAATCGTTCCAAATTCACCTTTTGTGTAGTTAAAGTCTGCATAGTTCTTCCATACATGATCGAAATTTAAGTACACAATATTATTTTCATTAAAATAATGTTGAACTATGAAACCAAGATCAATCTCTTCTAAATCATACTTATAATCGGAATATTGATTACTTATCCCTTTTATAGTTCCAATTCCAGAAACCCAGATATTTTTTATTCCCCATTTAGCTTGAGATGTTATGGCAAAATTTCCTTCTAGAAAATTATTATTAAACCATCTACTGGAAGCTCCTATTGATGCAGAAGCTAGAAAATATTTGGAAAAAAGTTTAGAAATATCTTGCTCTATATCGATAATTTTAAATTGATAAGACTGATTATCATTTGTAATACCACTTATTACAAATGATACTTTTCCTTTTTCAAAAAATTCATCTCTTTTATGTCTATGTTCATATATAACTCCTGTTTCTTTGACGAGCTCAATAATTTTCTCAATTTCCTCTATGTTTTCCTCAATAAAATTTTCTGTAAGAATTTCCTTTTCTTCTATTTTTCCTACCAGAGAGACCGAATTATCTAAATATTCACCCCATCTTTTGGTTAAAGCTAATTGTCCCCTATTCAAAGATAAAAGTTCCATTCCTAAAATCGGTCTCCATAAATCACCTTGAATTTTTATCTCCCAATTTTTTGGCAAATCCCAAACCCCAACTAACCCAACACCTTGACCAACAGGTATTTGAACACCTTTTGATACATCTTCTGGTACATAAAAAACTAAAGATTCAATATATCCATTTTCAAGACAATACAGTAATGTTGAATTCACTCCATGAAATAGATTATCACTCTCTCCACCAATTACCCAATCCAGAGTGATAATTGTTTTTTCCCCTAGTCTGAAGGCTAATCCAAGATCCGAACCATATATTAAAGACTCTTTATTCTCATATGATTGTTTACATGCTGTTACTAAATTCATTGAAATTGATTCTGTTAGAGCTAAATCAGTTTTCACACCTACCATCTGACCTTCGTAATTATCTGTGTTAGGATCACGATAAGCCCCTAAAGCTGCTGTTACCTCCTTTACACCTACTTCTAATATTCTGGCGCTTGCAGCTATTTTTTTTATAATATCATACTTTTCACCAGTATTTTTTTCTATAGTAACTCGAATTAAGTTTATTCTTTTAATATTAAGTGGAACATGAGTAAATGTATAAAACTCTTCTGTAGCACTTATTTCTTCTCTTAACTTCTCATTCACATATAAAGATACCTTATCACCTATTTCCACTGCTCCCGAAATTGATGTATAAGCGACCAATTTACTAAAACGCTTATCCGGAAAACTATAATATAAACCACGTAAAGATTGTGATCCCACAGTTTTATCAAAATCAATCTTTTTATCTCCTAAAATAATTAGATGATTATTTTTGTTATATTCAGCATTTAAGTAGGATAATATTATCTCCTGATCATCAGCAGTTAAATCAGTTTCTCCACCTAACGAAAGCTCCCAGTCTCCTGCTCTCCCATGTATATTTAAAACTAGATTACCATTTTTCTGCCATGATTCTAAATCACTTTTACGATTTTCCCAAACCATTTTATATTGAATAGATCCCAAGGAAAAAGCCTTACCAACAACAGTAGGAGTTAAAACTGTCTCTGATTTTAGACTTCCAGTATCAAGATTAGAGGATTGATTTAAAGATTGAGCCTCTTCTTCGTCAGAAAACCATGATCCAATCATAGTTAATTCCTGATATTTTGAATTCCACTCAAATCTTACATCAGCTAGATACTCTATTAAAGAAGTCGTTACATAGAATTCTCCTTCCAAAACTACTGGTGGTTCGTTAGCCCATTCAACATGATCTAAATAAATTCCATTTTCTATATCTATATCAACATTTCTTTGAGTATCTGCATGTGTTACACTAACAATATTAGTTTCTCTTTGATAAATTACACTTAAGTCAAGATATTCAGTTAAAGCATTTAAAGGTACAAGTAAGTAGTCTCCCATGTCCAATAACTCAAAAAAAGGGTCTGTTTTTATTAATTTTTCATTTGAGCTAATTGCAAGAGATATAATGCTTGTTTCTAAATCAAACGCTAAAGATATTTGATAGTTTATAGAAACCATTATCATTATTAAAAATAGTAATATGATTTTATTAATTTTGGTTTTCATTAAAGTGAGCATATTTATCACTCCTGACCTTTGACATCAAAAGGTACAGTATGGACAAGCTTCTTATTGGTACCATCAAATGCAATCTCAAGTAATAGATTATATCTACCTATTGGAAGATTAGGTGTAATTGGAAATGTTACTAATCGACGATCTTCTGGCAAAATAACTTTTTCTGCCACAGTTCCCTCATCTAATATTTTCCCATCTTCATTACTGATTTTATACTTTACATGATACCGTACATGCACATTCCCTTCATTTCCTATAAGTAGTACTCCAAGAGAAATCCCTTCTTCTGGTATATAGACTTCTGCTTTTGCCAGGCAAAATGAAGATTTTGCAGCACTTGGCATTGTATAAATAGTTGTTCCAATTTGAGAAAGAACATTGACCCCAACTCCGTCCTGTTCAACAACACTCTCCTGTTCAAAAAATACTATTCCTTTTCTTTCAATATCAAAACCTTCTTGAGGAGCCTTTACAGTAAATCGAACAATTTGAGTTTCTCCAGGCGCAAGTTTAAATTGACGGGGATTAAACTTAATTAAACCATATAAAGTATCCTGACGTGTATTACTACTATACGTAACTAGTTCATCTTTTTCATCTAATTTCCAATCATATAATACTGCTCTAACCTCTATCTCATTATTACTCATATTAGTAACTTTAATGGAGTCACTCATCTTTGCCCCAGGCTCTAAGTGAAGGATAAATCTACTGGGTTCAATGTAAGTTGAAGCATTTACTAAATTTGAACAAATAAGAATCCAAAATGTTAGAAAGAGAAACGAAAGTTTTATTTTAGTGCAGTAACGCATCATTTTTCCTCCTTAATTTATGATTATTATAAGATAAAGGGCTGGTGGCGCGTTAACCAGCCCTTTAATATTTATTTCAGAAGTACACTAGATTGTATATGCTCTAAATATAACAGTTCCTTCATATTTTCCATGAGGAGTATTTATATCATAAGGTACTCTAAACTGATGATATGCTTCCAAAGATATTAAAGGATCGTAATCACCAAAATTGACTTCTGAGAACTCAGCAAAAGAGTGTGTAATAGGCTCCCAGGTTGTTCCATTTAAAGCTGTTCTCATCTGTAAATCTAAATAATAAACTCCTTCTGGAACATCTACATCTATAAGAGGCTCTGATTCCACTTGATATGTATAAGCATCATTTGACCAAAGATTAACTCTGAATATATCACATGCTTGAATATATCTTGCTGGATCAGTTGAGTCACTTGGATCAAATGGTCTTATTTCAGCATTTCTACCATAACCAATTGAATACCAGTCTTCATTCACAAATCCACCCATCTCATTATCAAAATACATGTATGGTGTATCCATTCCACTTGCTGAACCTATACCACCTTCACCAGGGCCAAAACTTTCAATTGTAGTTTGCCCACCATTACCTGTAACCTCCATCCAGAGATAGCAAGGTATATAAGCTTTTACCTCAACATTAACACTTACATCTTGCCGTTCTGGAATTAACTCATCTTTAATCGGAAGTTTGTTTTCATCAAGATAAAATTCACTTCTATTTATACCGTCAATAATGTATTCCCCAGGGACAAAATCAACTTCAATTCCATCATCTTGGAGATCTTCATAACCTAGGAACCAGTCTTCAAATGGAGCAAAATCATCAGCAAATACCGCCCCAGAAAATACCATAGAAGCAATTAAGAATAACATAATCAAAATTTTCTTCATTACATTTCTCCTCCTTGTAGTTATATACTTTATCTACAGCCCGATAGTCGCGCCTAACCACCGGATATGTATTCAAATTAGTAGTCAAAATCCTCAATAGCATTAAAATATATATTAAAATCAAAGCCACCTGATTTTAACTTTGTAAAATCTATAATTTTAAGACTGCTTTTTATATCTAATTCGATTCCTCCAGTGCTAAATCCATCAGCTAGATGTACTAGTTCACTCGATAGAGAAACCCCACAAGGGTTGATTACTATATAATCATTACCAAATGATGGATCAATTTTAAAATTTGTTAGTCCTTCTAAGTTGGCATCATACAACTTACCATAAAGTTTCCATTTCGTATTAGAAGCTATTTTAATAATAAGAGGTTTACTATTCTTAACATTTTTCATTTCAAAATCAGCTAAATCCACTTTAAGAATATCTGGCTCATAACTTAAATTGATCCACGAACCAACCTCTAAAGTTACTTTAACATCAAAAGTATGACCAGATGCATTATTCCCATTATGTACTTCTCGAATATGCAATGTCGTTTCATAAATGCCAGGCAAATCTCCTGGATGTATTTTAATGAGAAATGGTAAAGCTAATTGTTGGTTCTCAATCTTATTTTTCGCCTTATTCAAATTCATTTTTGCTATATCAGAGCTGATTTCCCGGATTTGATTATTAATTTCAAACTTCATTCGACTTATTGGAATAGTACTTTTTTGCCCCTGACAGCAAAAATCTTCATCCCCCCAGATTTCTAGAGATTCTACTGAATTTCCGTAAAGCGGAAAATACAATACAATCTGCCCTTCTTTTTCACTTGGAGCAGTTATTTTCCCAAAGTTCAAATGCAAAGTTCCACAATCATGATTTGATGATATTATTTCACCTGGTATCACTAATAAAAATCCAAGTAAGAACACAAACATGATCAAACACCTTTTTTTCATAAAGACACCCCACAATTTCTTAAATCTTGTATGTTTCTAATGATATATATGGTTTTTTCTTCTTATTATTCTTAATTTATTATTTTTGTATTACATTTTATTAACTAAGTAAAAATTTATTATTTTTTATTGATCTCCCGTCTTAATTGTATGTTGCTATAACATAATTATTACTCAGATAATTTTTTATTAAAAAAATAGGCTATTGAGCATTAGCCCAATAGCCTATAATAAAGAATATATTATATTTTACATTTTTACAGAGCTTTTATATCAAGCAATCTTAAACTAATTCGCAATCACAGATCCGTTCTACAAAACTTATACAATTTTAAAAAAGGTCTAAAAATCTAAATTTTTAGACCTTAAGACGCTTTTATTTAAAATATCTACATCTTACTTGGAGCGTTCAATCCTAACAATCTGAGTCCATTTCTTAAAGTTATCTTCACCGCTAAAGCCAGTGCCAATCTAGCTTTACTTAACTCAATATCATCTGTAATCACTCGATGGGCGCTATAGAATGTATTAAAATCAGCAGCTAAACTGATTAAGTATTTTGCAATCACAGATGGTTCTAATCTATCGGCCGCTTCCTGTATTTTAGCAGGGAACTGACCAACTGATTTAATAGCCGCCAATTCTGCTGGTTCTTTCAATAATCCATAATCAATCTTATCCAAAGCGCCGATCTCTGCACCTTTTCTCAAAAGACTAGAGATTCGAGCATGGGTATATTGCAGATAAGGTCCTGTTTCACCTTCAAAGGAGAGAATTTTAGCATAATCAAATTGTACATCCTTAATCCGAGTATTTTTTAAGTCAGCGAAAAGTACAGCACCAACTCCAACCATTTCGGCGACCTCATCCTTATCTTGTAAGCCAGGATTCTTCTCTTCAATAACCTTTCTTACCCCTTTAACAGCATCATTAAGTACATCTTCTAAAAAGATTACTCTTCCCTTCCGGGTTGACATCTTTTCACCACTGAAGAGATAGAGACCAAAAGGTATATGGGTACAACGTTCAAACCAGTCATAACCCATTAATTCTAAAACTTTAAATACTTGTTTCAAATGCAATGATTGTTCTTGACCAACAACATAAAGAGATTTCGCAAAGTCAAATCTTTCGTAGCGGTCAATAGCCGCCGCTAAATCTCGAGATGCATAAAGGGTTGTACCATCACTTTTCTTCGCTAAAAATGGTGGCATATCATATTCACTTAAATCAACAATCATCGCCCCTTCACTTTCCTCTAATAAGCCCATCTCTTCTAAACGATTGGCAACTTCCTCAGCTTTTTTAAAGTAAAAACTCTCTCCAGAATATTCATCAAACTCAATACCCATTCTCTCATAAACTTCAATTAAATCTTCTATAGTAATCTGCCGGAAATATTTCCATAATTTCTTGGCGTCAGGATCATCTTTTTCCAAACGTTTAAACCATTCTCTAGCCTTATCATCTAAAGTTGGATCTTTTTCCGCCTCTTCATGGAACTTAACATATAGCTTTAAAATCTCTTTAATTGGATCCTTATCAAGATCAATCTCATCACTCCAAAGCTTGTATGCGCAGATTACTTTACCAAACTGGGTTCCCCAATCTCCTAAGAAATTGATTCCCTGTACATTATATCCAAGATATTTAAAAATATTTTTCAATGCTCCACCAATTACTGTGGAACGCAAATGACCAATATTGAAAGGTTTAGCGATATTAGGTGATGAAAAGTCAATTACAACTGTCTGATTGGCTCCAATATTTTGTACACCATAACTTTCTGTTTGAGCAAAAACTTGTTCTAAGACATCACGCACCAATACTTCTTTGTTAACAAAAAAGTTAACATATCCCTGAAGTTGACGAACTTCAGATACAAGGCCCTTTGCTTCAAGATTTGCAACTAACTCTTCCGCAATCTTAACAGGGCTCTTCCGTAAGTGTTTCGCTAACTGAAAACATGGGAATGCATAATCCCCCATCTCAGGATTTGGTGGAATCTCAATCAACTTCTCCAAATCCAGTTCTAATCCTTCAGGTAATTTTTCTGCCAATAATAAGGCCATTTCTCTTTTGAAGTCTTGCATGTATCTATCCCTCCTATACTTCTATAGCAAACAAAAATTTATCATTATTTAAGTGTAACTAATTTAAGAACATTTTACAAGTCCTTAAGGGAAAATAATGATAATCTTGCATCAATTTTTCTCTTTCATTAGAGTATTAAAAAAAATTATTCTTATTATAAAGGAATTTTATAATTGATTTAGAATATATATTTTGAAGGGAAATAAATATTGAACATTTTAGAGGAGGTTGTTTCAAAAATGGATAAGCGTCATAAGTTAATTATCTTAACAGGTGTCATCATCGGATTTTTAGGAGCGTTATTGGTCAAATTTGGAAACCCAGGAAACATGGGCTTTTGTATTGCCTGTTTTCTTAGGGATATAGCGGGTGCAGTCAAGTTACACACTGCTGGCCCTGTTCAATATATCCGACCTGAAATTATCGGTCTGGTTTTGGGCGCATTTTTTGCTGTGTTAAAATTTAAAGAATTCAAAACTCGTGGTAGTTCTGATAGTATGCTTCGTCTTCTTTATGGTGTATTTATGATGATTGGTGCTTTAGTATTTTTAGGTTGTCCTCTCCGTGCTGTTTTACGTCTTGCTGGTGGTGATTTAAATGCTATCGCTGGTCTTTTAGGTTTTATTTTTGGTGCAGCTATTGGAACCTTCTATCTTAAAAAAGGTTTTACTCTGGGTAAACCAACTCCTTCTGAAACTCAGGTAAGTGGGTGGATCTTGCCATCGTTAATGGTAGGCTTATTAGTATTTCTTCTGATCAGACCTGCTTTTATCGCTTTTAGTCAAGCTGGCCCTGGAGCTATGACTACACCAATCGTAATCACCCTTATTGCTGGTCTCATTGTAGGCTTTTTAGCTCAACGTTCAGGTTTCTGTTTTGCTGGAGGATATCGTGATATGATGCTAGGCAAAGGATCTCAACTCTTTCAGGGTTATATTGCTCTCTTTGCATCTGCTCTAATCTTTAATATACTATTCGGTCAATTTAAATTAGGATTTACTGGTCAACCTGGAGCTCATAGTGATCATCTCTGGTCATTCTTAGGCATGGCTTTAGTAGGTATCTGTGCAATTTTAGCAGGTGGTTGTCCATTACGTCAATTAATGAGATCTGCTGATGGTAATTTAGATAATGCAATTGTAGTTATTGGTATGATTTTAGGAGCAGGATTCTCTCACAATTTTGGTCTTGCTGGTAGTGGTAAAGGTGTTACTTCAAACGGTCAAATAGCTGTGCTCATCGGTTTAGTTACAGTGCTTATAACAGGATATTTCTTTACAGAAGCATATCGGACTAGAAAAAATCAAAAAAATTCTTCAGTTGCTAAAACTGTTTAGGAGAAAAAATAAATGTCAAAAGAATATCTAGTATTTACTTTTCCCTCAACCTATCATGCTCTAAAAGCAGAAAAGGCTCTTAAAGAAAAAAATTATAAAATCCCTTTAGCTCCTATTCCAAGGGAACTTACCTCTAACTGTGGTGAAGTGATTAGAATTGACCCAGAGATGAAACTAGAGCTTAAGTTGATTTTGGAAGAGGCAAATGTAGAGATTGAGGGAATACATCTGATTAAACCTCGAGAGAAGACTAGTCTTTTAGATAAGTTTTTTGGATTTTAAAAAGGAACCCCTTGTGACAAGGGGTTCCTTTTTTCAACTCACACCCATCTATTTAAAAGCTCAATCATCTTATCCTTACCTAGACCACAGCATAAGAGCATTAAATCTGGCCCGTGTTGCTCACCAGTAAGAGCAAGACGTGTAGGCATAAAGAGCAATTTGCCCTTCGCTCCTGCTTCCTTTCCAGAAGCTTTAAGCATAGCTTTAAAATCATCTGGATTAACCTTCTCAACTTCACCAAGCTTTTCTTTTAAAATGCTAAATAGCTTCTTTGAAGAATCCAGTCGAAGCATTTCTAAAGAATCTGTATCAGTAACCTCAAAATTATCTCTATAGAAAATTTCCAGCTTTTCAGGAACTTGAGCCAGATAATCTAAGTCCTGATAGATTGCTTCAATCATCCATTTAAATCGTTGTTCATCTTCAGGAATAGCAATAGCGCGTGCACGCGAAGCATCAAGAACATAAGGCTTGACCAATTCTGCAAGTTCATCCATTTCTTTTGCACGGATATACTTACCATTCATCCATTTTAATTTTTCTACATCAAAAACGCCAGGAGAATCATTAACCCGATCTAAAGAGAACCGTTCCTCTAACTCTTCTAATGTAAAGAATTCTTCATCAGTACCTGGATTCCAACCTAATAAGGCTAGATAGTTAATTAAAGCTTCTGGCAGAAAACCTTTTTTCAAGTAATCTTCTACTGCCACATCTCCATCACGCTTGCTCAATTTTTTACCATCTGCATTAACTAGCAGCGGAATATGAGCAAATTTTGGCGGTTCCCAACCCAAAGCTTCATACAGCAAAATATGTTTTGCTGTACTGATAATCCATTCATCAGCTCTAAGAACATGGGAAATTCCCATATGATAGTCATCAACAACAACTGCCATATGGTATGTAGGGAAACCATCTGATTTAAGTAAAACTTGATCATCTACAAGATCTGATTCAAAACTAGTTGTACCATGAACCAGATCATCATAAGATATGGTTCGACCTTTAGGGATATTCAACCGAATTACGTGCGACTCGCCTACCGCAAGACGTCTTTCAACTTCTTCTTTTGAAAGCTTTGAGCAACGCTTATCATACATTGTTGGTAAATTCGCTTCCAACTGCCCTTTACGCATCTCATCTAAATCTTCCTTTGTACAGAAGCAGTAATAGGCATGACCCGATTCTACTAATTGCTTAGCATACTTTGGATATAGTCCAAATCTTTCGGATTGAATATATGGACCATACTCACCACCCTGAGCTGGCCCTTCATCAAATTTAATATTAACACGCTCAAAAGTAGAAATCATCTTTTCAATGGCATCTTCTACTAACCGCTCCCTATCTGTATCCTCAATCCGTAAAATAACTTTTCCACCATTCTTTCTAGCCAACAAATAGTTATACAATGCTGAACGCAAACTTCCAACATGAAGATAACCTGTTGGACTTGGGGCAAAACGTACTCTTACATCTGACATCCTTAAAAAACCTCCTTTAACTTATACCTCTTCATTATTATAGCACTGGTCTTTTTTCTATGTCAATTTTTGTTTTAGTTTTGCCTGATAAATGTCCTTTAATTCCTTTTTCTCACAAACCCAATTCAGGTAACATATTATGGGAAGAAGATACTATAAAGGAGGTAGACCGATGTTTGACTTTCTTCAAAATTTAAGTCTCATTCAGCTCGGACTCTTAGCAAGTTTAGCCACAGGTTTTGCGACTGGAATTGGCGCAATCCCAATCTTTTTTAAGCGTAAATTCTCTAAAAACTTTCTAGACTGTTCTCTAGGTTTCGCCGCAGGTGTTATGTTAGCCGCCACTTCCTTTAGCTTAATTCTACCTGCAATTGAGGCTGGAGGCGGAGGTGTTAAAGGGGCAGGCATTACCGTATTAGGAATGTTAATTGGAGGTATTGTTCTTGATTTACTTGATAAATTTTTTCCTGATACTAACCTTTTGACCAATTCCCGTCTAAATGGTAATGGAAACGGTCATGGAACTAATAGTCTTCAAACTATTACTGATAAAGAAAATTTAAAAAAAGTTTGGCTATTTGCAATAGCAATCACCTTACATAACTTCCCTGAAGGTCTAGCTGTAGGTGTTGGCTTTGGAGATGGTAATATAGCAAATGGGGTTAGTTTAGCTATTGCAATAGGACTACAGAATATCCCAGAGGGCTTAGCAGTCGCCTTACCGTTTGTAAAAATAGGCTTTTCTCCAACACGAGCATTTCTTATCGCCCTCGCCACAGGTCTTGTAGAGCCTATAGGTGGACTTTTAGGTGTAGGTCTAGTCTCCATTGCAAAACCATTTTTACCTTTGAGTCTTGCTTTTGCAGCAGGTGCAATGCTCTTTGTTATAGCTTCTGAGATCATTCCTGAGACCCAACAAGGTGTTGCTTCGAAGATAGCAACTCATTTTCTGCTGATTGGATTTGTTATAATGATGTTTTTGGATAATGTGTTGGGGTAAAAAAAAAATTAAGAATTAAGAGTTGAGAGTTAAGAATTAGAAAATACTTAAAGAAGCTGTTGGTAGGTATATCGATAGCTTCAATTTTATTTGAGGAATATTTTTTATCAGATTTATGAAAATAATGTACCTGTTATCTCTACTAATATAGTTACTTAATTAATTTTTTTGTGAAAAAATCACAAAAAGCACTTTTAAAAGTGCAAATAAAAGGATATAATATATCATAGGAGGTGAAAATATGTTATTAGAATTTAGTGTTGCCAATTTCTTATCTTTTAAAGACCCAGTCACTTTTAGCATGATTGCATCAAATAAAAAAGAATATACTGATACACACACTTTTAAATTTAATGATAAAATTAGTTTACTTAAAAGTAGTGTGCTTTATGGAGCTAATGCCAGTGGAAAAAGCAATTTATTTGCAGCAATGTTTGCTATGAAAGACCTCATTAAAAACTCTGCAAAAAACATGATGGCAGAAGAATCTATCGGGGTTGAACCATTTAGATTAAATACTTCAACTGTTAATGAACCAAGTTCTTTTGAAATTATCTTTATTTATAAAAATATTAAATATAGATATGGCTTTCAAGTAACTACGTCTGAAGTCGTAAGTGAATGGTTATTCTATACACCTAATATAAGAGAAGTAAAGCTTTTTGAAAGAGAAAAAACAGAGTACAGTATTACTAAACATTTTAAAGAAAGTATTGGCTTAGAAGAAAAAACTAGAAACAATGCACTCTTTATATCAGTTGTAGCTCAGTTTAATGGAGAAATTTCCAATAAAATTTTAAACTGGTTTAATAGGTTTAATATTATTAATAATAATGATAAAAATAATCAGCGTATAACAAATCTATTACTTAAATCAAATGAAAAAATGAAAAAAACCATTTTACAATGTTTACAAATAGCGGATCTTAGAATTGACAATGTTGAAATAGTAGACAATGATATACCTTCAGAAGTTGTTAATACTTTTGAATTGTTTAAAGAAAATAACAAAAAAGTTCATTTTGAATTTCCAACCAATGTTACAGACGTAAATTTCTTTTACAAAAAATATAATGAATATGGCGAATTTGTCTCACATGAAAAATTTGATTTAGATGTAAATGAATCAAAAGGTACAAAAATTTTATATTCTCTTTTAGGCCCGATTTTGGACACTTTGCTTTCCGGAAAAGTTTTGTTAATTGATGAACTTGATTCAAGTTTACATCCATTGTTGATTTTTTTTATTATAAAATTATTTCAGTCAAAATCTAACTCAAAAAATGCTCAATTAATTTTTACTACACATGATACTAATATCCTTAGTAACAAAGTTTTTCGGAGAGACCAAATCTGGTTTACTGAAAAAGATCATTTTGGAGCAACAGATTTATATTCATTGGTTGAATATAAGATCAGGAAGGATGCTACTTTTAACAAAGACTATCTTTTGGGCAAATATGGCGCAATTCCTTTTATTGGGAACTTTGATTTCGTTTTAGATGAGATTGAGGCAAGTGAACAGAATGGGGAGTGACGATTTATTTAGAAAAAGAAAGGTTGCTACTAGAGATCGCAGACCGCGAATTTTAATAGTCTGTGAAGGAGAAAAAACTGAACCAAAATACTTTGAAAGTTTTAGATTTCTATTTGTTTTCAACAAAAAATCAGATTTACCTTCATTAAAACAAAATTTTTACAAAAAAAGTCAAAACACTTTTCAGCATTCTGACTTTCATATCATTCATATTCAATTCCTTAACTCCGCCGTCTTGCCTTCTCACTTAATAAACGTTTACGAACCCTGAAATTCTTCGGGGTAATTTCCAGCAACTCATCATCTGCAATAAAATTAAGTGCTTGCTCTAAACTCATCTCGCGTGGAGGAGAAAGGACAAGACTATCATCTGAGCCTGATGCTCGCATATTATCTAACTTCTTTTTCTTACAAACATTGACCACCATATCAGAATCACGTGTGTTTTCTCCAATAACCATTCCTTCATAAATCTTAACACCAGGTTTTACAAAGATTACACCTCGACCTTGAGCGTTAAAAATCCCGTAAGTTGTGGCTTCTCCTATTTCTAAGGCAACCAAAGAACCACGATTTCTACCAAGCATTTCTCCTTTAATCTGACCATAACTATGATGAGTATGATTTAAAATTCCATTTCCTTTTGTATCAGTCAAAAATTCTGAACGATATCCAATCAAACCACGAGCTGGAATTAAAAACTCTAATCTTAGATATCCCTGATTCTGAGATTTCATATTAACCAATTCACCTTTTCTAATACCCATCTTCTCCATAACTACACCAATAAACTCTTCAGGAATGTCAATGGTAGCCAACTCATAAGGTTCTTGTTTCTTACCATCAATAACCTTAAATATTACTTTTGGCTTGGAAACTTGGATTTCATATCCCTCACGGCGCATGGTTTCGATTAAAATAGAAAGATGCAACTCACCACGACCAGAAATTCTAAAAGTATCTGGGCTATCTGTCTCTTCTACACGTAATGCTACGTTACTTTCCAATTCACGCGTCAGACGAGCTCTTAATTGTCTAGAAGTGACATAGTCCCCTTCTTGGCCTGAAAAAGGACTAGTATTAACGCTAAATTCCATGGATAATGTTGGCTCATCAATTTTAATAAAAGGCAATGGTTCAGGGCATTCAATAGCTGTAATCGTATCTCCAATATTTACACCATCAATACCGACCACTGCTACAATTTCACCCCATGAGGCCTCTTGTTGTTCCTGCCTTTTTAGACCATGATAATTATATATCCGTACCACCTTACCTGGAAATTTCTCACCAGTTGTCTTACACAAGGCGACCTGTTGATTAACAGTCATACTACCACGATTTATTCTACCTATAGCAATTCTTCCAACATAATCATCGTAATCAATAGTAGAAACGATCATTTGCAAAGGACCATCATTTTCCAAAGTAGGAGCAGGTATATGCTCCAAAATTGCATTAAAGAGAGGTTCTAGATTTGTCCCTATTTCATCTATATCTAATGATGAAGTACTATTTTTAGCAGAAGCATAAACTACAGGAAAATCAAGTTGTTCTTCATCTGCGCCCAAATCTATAAACAGATCATAAGTCAAATCCAGGACCTCAAGAGGACGTGCATCTGGTCTATCCATTTTATTCACAACTATAACTGGCTTTAATTTTAATTCTAAAGCTTTTTTCAAAACAAACCGTGTCTGAGGCATCGGACCCTCAAAAGCATCAATTAAAAGCAAAACGCCGTCAACCATTGTCAACACCCGTTCAACCTCTCCACCAAAATCAGCATGTCCAGGAGTATCTACAATATTTATCTTAACATCACCATATTGAATTCCAGTATTCTTAGATAAAATAGTTATTCCACGTTCTCGCTCTAGATCATTCGAATCCATCACTCGCTCTTGCACTCTTTGATTTTCACGAAAAACACCACTTTGGCGAAACATACCATCTACTAATGTCGTCTTTCCATGATCAACGTGTGCTATAATAGCAATATTTCGTAAGTTCTCTCGTCTCATTTCTTCCTACCTCTTTCTTTATATATTCATTAACGAATTTTCACAATTAAAGACCAACATTTCCATTGTACATTACCTGACCCAATAAGTCAATTCTCTCTATTTTAAAACTAATTATATTAATGAAAGTTTATAATCTTTTCACCTTCAGAGTGAACTCGTCCAGCTAAAGCTGAATATCGGGGCTTCAGTAGGAAATTCTACCCCCAATTAAAAACAATTCCCACCACTTATAGAAGTGGGGGTCTTAACTCAAAAGATAAACAAAAAGGATGGCGCAAATAAAACCGCATTATAGATCTCTCTCAACGGCTTTTTTGGCCATCCTTTTGTTTTTTAATAAAGACTATAATGGTGCATTTCTTGAGAAATAGCTTTTAAACTATTCTCAATTGGTAATTCAATAGTAAATGTAGTTCCTTTATCTTGTTCACTATCTACAGAAATTTTCCCAGAATGCTGGTGAATAATTTTAAAACAAATAGAGAGTCCTAATCCAGTACCAACACCAACACCTTTCGTAGTAAAGCCTGGATCAAATATTTTAACAATATTCTTTTTAGGAATTCCAACACCAGTATCACGAATTTGAATAAATACATTATCTGCATCTGACCAGGTTTTTATGTATATATCGCCTTTTTCTTTAATTGCTTGAGCAGCATTTACAATAAGGTTCATAAATACCTGATTTAACTGATTTGGAAAACACTTAACCATCGGAATATCCCCATAATCTTTATGAATTTTAATGCGATGTTTTACTAAATTATGAGATAAAAGCAACACACTATCAATTCCCTCATGTAAACATGCAATTTTAAAATCAGATTCATCTAAGCGAGAAAAGTTCTTTAAATTATGAACTATTTTAATAATCCGATCACATGCCAAAACATTTGTATCATTTGCTTTCTCAAGCTTACCAATTAACCGTCTAGCTTTATCGTTATTTTCCATATCCATATCTGCTTTAAGAAAATTAATAACCATTTCAATAATATTTGTATTGCTATTGATCGCTCCTAAAGGTGTATTGATCTCATGAGCAACACCTGCGGTTAACTGTCCTAAAGATGCCATCTTCTCTGACTGCACAAGTTGAATTTGAGTATCCTGCAGTTGTTCCATTGCATTCTCTAAATCCTCATTTAAAGCTATCAACTCCTCAGTTTGGGCAGCCAACTCTTCTGTTTGGGCTTCTAATTCCTGATTCTTCTCTTCCAATCTATATTGCTTTTCTTGCAGTAATCTTACGAAATGACCTGTACTTTCCATTATCATATTAGTTGCTTCTGTAAGATCTTCTACTTCTTTTACTGATTTATCAAATGTTATGCGCTGGGTAATATCCCCTTCCACTCTAGCAACCATACGTATTTTTTTATTCAAAGCCTCTAGAGGACGAGTAATTCCAATAGTCATAATTCTAGTAAGTGCTAAACTAAAAATATAACCCAACATACTTAAAAGTATAATCATTCCAACAATACCTGCAAAAACCGTCTGGAGAATAACAGGGTCACTCTTTGCTTTAAAAATTCCTACTTTATTGCCCATTTGATCAAAAATCGGAGTATAAGCAGTTATAATAAACGGATTCTTACTATCACGAATTACTTTAACTTCTAAAGGTTTTAAATCCCGCACTAAAGGAGGAATCTTATGTTGAACTAAAATTTTACCATGATTGTCTAAAATACTCATCATATTACCGTTAATATCTTTTATTATAGAAAATTGAAGAGGTTTAAATTCCCATAATTTAGAAAAAACTTCCCTTAATCTCGCTTCAACACTTCTATACGGTTCACCTTTGAAATCCTCAATGGAACAGATTGATGTAAGTATTCTTGCGTCAATTGTCAACGCAGAAGCTTTTCCAACAATCTCAACCAATATAGATATACCCTCTAAAAAACCATAGTAGACAAAAGCAATCTGTGCAACTGCTAGTAATAAAAAAATAAACAGAATAACAATACTAATAATTCGTCGGATCTTTTTCTTCAAAGTTCGTTTGTTCTTCTTCGGCTTTTCCTCATATCCGTGTATCATATTCCAATTTCACCTTTCCGAATCAACTCAATTAAAAGATTGACCACTTCCCCATCTAGCTTATTATCAGCTACTTCTTCTTGTAAAATTCTAATACATTCCTCAATAGGTAACTTAGCTCGATATGGACGTTCTGAATAAAGAGCATCAAAAATATCAACAACAGTAACAATTCTAACTTCAAGTGAAATTTGATCTGCTTTTAAGCCATCAGGATACCCTGAGCCATCTAATTTTTCATGATGAGAACGTACGATTGGTCTGGTTTTACCCAGACTATTTAAAGGTTGACAGATCTCTTCCCCAATAACTGAATGACTTTTGATTACTTCAAACTCTTCCGCTGTCAGTTTATCTGGTTTATTTAGAATTTTTTCGGGTATTCCAATTTTACCTATATCATGTATGAGTGCAGCAGTTTCGAGAACTTTCAATTGTTCAGGATTAAAGTTTAATCTTTGGCCCATTTTTACAGCTAATTCTTTGACTCGTTCAATATGCCCTTCAGTATACTTATCCTTTGCTTCTATTGCCCGTGCCAAAGAAATAATAACATTTTCAATATTTTCTTTCTCCTGTTCATACTCTTCTTTTAGCAAACTATACAGACGATCAATTTCATCTTTCGATACTTTTAGCTCTGTAATCTTTTCTCTGAGATCATCAACAAGCGTTTTCTTTTCTAAACCATTATAAACTATTTTTACCAATTCTTGATTATTCCATGGTTTTTCTATATAGAAATATAGTCCTATCTCATTGATTGCTTTAATCGCATTTTCCTTATCAGCATATCCAGTTAAAAGAATCAAGGTAGCATCCTTGTGAATTTTCTTAACTTCTCTTAGAAACTCTAATCCATTCATACTTGGCATCAGAAAATCTGAGATAACAAGATCAATCTGATTTTCCCTAACTATCTCTAAACCCTTATTAGGATCATTCGCAGTATAAATACATAGATCAGTTGTGAGTTCTAAATATGTAGAAATGCTTTCGGTAATCATCTCTTCATCATCGACAATTAAAATACATTTTGCCTCTCTGCTCATTTGTAAAACCACCTATTCTCTTAAAATATCCTATCAAAACATACTTCTACACTAAGCACCATTTTCCTTTCTTCTCACCAAAAAATTCCATATGATTTGACAAAATTTTTAGCAAAAAAACAGGGCTGGAATCGGCCCTGGTTATAGATTCGTCTTTTAGTTGTCTAAAAAATCATTTAAATCATCTAACAATGAATTTAGATTTATCTTTGTAAATTTTGCCACATCACCGATGCGGAAATTTGCCATACTACCTCACCCAAATACTATAATTCGGCGTTCTTCAAAAACTTCCTCAATCCCAGAATTCTCAAAGACTACATCCCCAATTAAATCTTGAGCTTCAATCAAGAAAAATACCTCCCTTCATCTATATTTGCTTATAGTTTTTGATTAATATATCAAAAATAATCTGTAGACTTTTATACATATTCTATAATATGTGGTAGATTTAAAAAGTGTTTTTGATTAAGCCGAAATAATAACTACGTTATTATTTCTGAAATGTCGTTAAACTACTTTACCCGGATTCAAAATATTTTTTGGATCAAACGCAAGTTTAATCCGCTGCAATAATCCAAACCCAGTTTCGCCCATTGACTCCACTAAGAATGGCTTTTTCGCATACCCGATTCCATGTTCACCAGACACTTTACCACCAAGTTCTCTTGCTTTCTCATACATGCAGTCAAAAACTTTTTTCAATTTCTTCTCCCATACATCTTCAGAAAGATCATCTTTCAAAACATAGATATGCAGGTTTCCATCTCCAGCATGGCCAAAACCTTTAATTCGAATATCAAATTTCTCTTGAAGACCTTCTGAAAACTTAACGAATTCTGCAATTTTTTCGCGAGGTACAACTACATCACATTCGTCCATTTCTGTTGTTGATGCCTTGATTGCTTCAAGAAATGCACCTCTTGCAGACCAAATTGATTCTTGTCTTTCCTGCGTATCAGAAATCAATACATCAATTGCTCCTGCTTCCAAACAAATGTGTGCCACTTTTTCGTATGCTACTTCAATTTCTTCTTTACTGTTTCCATCAAAAGTGAGCAATAAATATGCATCAGCAGAGTTATCCGGGAATTTACTTCCTAAAAATTCTTCCGAAGCCAAAATTACATCTCTAACCATATACTCAATAGCTGTAGGAATGGTTTTCGATTTAATAATTTTTGGTACAGTTTCAATAGCTAACTCCAAACTTAGGAACGGTACCAACAAGCTAATAGTTTTCTTTGGTAATGGTAATAATTTCAAAATTGCTTTTGTTACAATGGCCAGTGTTCCTTCTGAACCCACAATCATATCTTTTAAGCTATATCCAGAACTATTCTTAACAATCTTGCCACCAACTTCCATAACCTCGCCATTTGGTAAAACAATTTCCAAACCTCTAACATAATCCCTTGTTACACCATACTTAACTGCGCGCATCCCACCAGCATTTGTATTAATATTTCCTGCAATTGTAGCACTTTTTTCACCTGGATCTGGTGGATAAAAGAAATCATGATCTTCAACAAATTGTGAAATTTCCATTAACAATACACCTGGTTCAACAGTTAGAGTGAGATTTTCTTCATCTAACTCAAGGATTCGATTCATTTTGCTTAAATTGATCATAATCCCGCCATAAATTGCAACTGATGCTCCAACAAGTCCAGTTCCCTGTCCTCTCGGAACTACTGGAATATTGTTTTCATAGGCATATTTCATGATTTTTGAAACCTGTTCTGTTGATGTTACTTCTACTAAAACTTCTGGGTATTTATGAATTCCAGCTAGCTCATCATGACTAAAATCTTCATTTATTTCTTCACCTGTAAATACAGCATCTTTTCCACACACTGAAATCAAAAAATCTACATCTTTCTGATCGATCTTTTTATAATTATATTCCATTCTTATACCTCCTCACTCATTGCATTACGCTATTTAAAAATACGCTTCCATTATCTTTAATCTTTTCAATCAGTTTTGGTATAATATCATAGATATCTCCGATTAATCCATAATGCGCTACATCGAAAATAGATGCTTTCTCATCTTTATTTATTGCAATAATACAGTCGGAGTTATTCATACCTGCAACAAACTGAATCGCTCCAGAAACACCACATGTTATAATCAATTTTGGTTTAACAGTTCTACCACTCAACCCAATTTGTTTTCTTGCATCTGCCCAACCTGCTTCAATCAATGGCCTTGTGGTCGCAACCATTCCATCTACTAATTCTGCCAGTTCATTAATCATTTTTAAATCTTCTTCTTTTTTGATGGCTCTACCAGCCACTACAATCACTTCTGCATCTTCAATACTTTGAACTTTTTCTTTTTCTTTTACTTCCAATACCATAATTTTAGAAGCTAATTTTTCTTTTGCTATATCACAGACTGTAATCTTTCCTGATGGTTCAGAATTTCTTTCCGGTGCAGAAAAGATTTTATATCTAGCTGTCGCAAACTGAGGTCTGTGATTTGGAGTATAAATATGCGCCATAATGTTTCCACCAAATGCAGGTCTGATCTGGTCAAGGTCAGTATTTTCTTGAATATTGAGAATCGTACAGTCAGCCGTTAAACCAGTTCTAAATCTAGCAGCAACTCTTGGAGCTAATGATCTACCTACAGTTGTCCCACCTACCAGCATGATTGACGGTTTTACTTTGCTAATAAAATCTTCCATACCAGCAGTATATGGCTCAATTCTAAAATCTTTTAATTCCTCATCATCATATACGAAAACTTCATCTACACCATAGTATAATAATTCATTCGCCTTTTTAGTAATATCATGTCCTAAAAATAAACAATATACTGGATAATTTACTTTTTGAGCCATTTCTCTTGCTTTACCAATTAACTCCAATGTTACAGGGTGAATATCTCCGTCAACATGGTCAACATAAACTGCAATACCCTTCCATGCATCTTTATCTATTTTCACGACTTCTTCTTCAACAAATTCAAATACACCTTCCGGACCTTTTTTGACACATATTTTACACATCTTACATGCTGCATTTATTGAAAGTGTTTGATCATTATATTCAATCGCAGAAAACGGACAAAGACTTATTAATTCTTCTGGATTGGATACTACTTTATCTTGATGAATGATTAATTTTGCCATATTGTCCCTCCTAAATATGCTTCATTTCTTTCATTTTATTGAATAACCGTTCTGCAAGATCATCCCCCGAACCTGTCCACATCTCTTGTTCAGTATTTGATTCTGGAGGGAATATTCTTAACACCTGTGTTGGAGACCCATTTAAACCATATTGCTTTTCATCTTGATCTTCAAGATCTTTTAAGCTATAAAAAGGAATTTCTCTGTCTTCGGTTGCTAATTTTTTCTTAAATGAAGGTAATCTTGGTTGAAAAATTCCTTTTTCGACAGTAATAAGGCATGGGAACTCGATTTCAGCAACTTCAAGAGTCGTTGGCATCTCCATTTCTACAACCATTGATTTTTCTTTAGTTTCAATAATTTTTGTTACATTTGCAATATGAGGAATTTGAAGAAACTCCGCAATTTCAGGGCCAACTTGCGCTGTATCACCATCAGTCGTCATCTTACCACAAATTATAATATCAGGATCTCCCATTTTTCTAACACCCTGTGATAAAGTATAAGCTGTAGCCAGCACATCTGCACCCGCAAATTTTCGGTCTGTAAATAAAGCTCCCCCATCTACTCCCATCATAAAGGCCTCTCGAATCACATCAGCAGCTTGTGGAGGACCCATACTAATTACCTGAACTTCAGCATCATGACTTTCCTTTAACCGTAAAGCTGTTTCAAGAGCATATAAATCATAAGGGTTCATTTTTGAATCAATACCGTCTCTTTTGAGTACACCTGTTTTTTCATCTACTTCAACTTCATTTGTTCCTGGAACCTGTTTAATACATACGAAAATTTTCAAGAAATTCACCTCTTTTATATTTTTAATAATGGTCAGGTGGTCTGACCAGTTTGAATAAAAAAATTATACTTCTAACAAATCTTCAGACCAGACTAGATGATCTTCCATAGCCTTTTGAGCCAGCATCTCATCCCCGCTACGAATTGCTTCATAAATTCGCCTATGCTGACGAATCAATGCACTATTTTTATTTTCATTTTTGACTATCCTGGTCATAGCATTTGCCAGATACATATCAATAACTTCAGAAATTGAATTCAAAAATTTATATACTAACTCATTTCCAGTAGCTTTTGCTAAAGCATAATGAAATTCTCGGTCAGCCATTCTGCTCATCTCTGCATTTCCGCGGTTTTCTTCTAGCATTATAACCCATTTTTTTAATTCTTCTAAGTCCTCTTGAGTTGCTCGCCAAGCCGCAAATCTAGCTCCACTGATCTCTATCATTTTTCTGATCTCAATAAGTTCTTTCCCCACATTCTCTTCCAACATAAAGTGCAATGACAGTGGTTTTAGAAAATTATCATCATTATTCTCTTTGATAAATGTGCCTTCTCCATGACGACTCTCAATCAAACCAATCATCTCTAGTGCACTAAAAGCTTCCCTGATAGAAGCTCTGCTAACTTTTAACTCTTCTGTTAATGTTCTCTCAGAAGGAAGTTTATCGCCTTTTTTTAATTTTCCATCATAAATCATCTCTTTTATTTGATCAATAATCTGCTCATAAACCTTTTTATCTTTAATCGGGTTAAATCTCATTTCAATCGCTCCCTACTCAAATTCAACTCATTTTCTAATATAATGATTAGCCCACAAAAAGTATTTTAGTCGCACTCCCGTACCATATATAGTACTGAAAACGCCTATTCAGAACTATATATGGTACAGGAGCTTTTGTGCGACTACTTTTTGTGGGTTAATCATATAATACCATAGTTCTATTTCAGAATCAATTTTTCCTTCATAGTTCCATTAATAACAATGCCTAATTTTTTTTATTTCACTTTTTTTTGCAATACCATTATAATTGATCCCAAAATTACAAAGAAAGTACCCACGATCATATTCAATTCTATCGTCTCTTTTAGAATTAGAAAAGCTAACAAAGACGCTATAACTGGTTTGAAAAAAAAGATAACCGCTCCTTTACTGGCATCAATCAAACTTAAGCCATGCAAAAAAGTCACATAGGCCAAACCTGTTACGACAATCCCAAGATATAGGATTGGCCAAATTGTTGATTGATTTAATCCCTTTAAAATCGGCTCACCTTTTATAAGAAGAATACAGAAGAGCGCTAAATTTCCAATAAAAAATGATCCTACATTGGTTATCATTCCACCTAGTCTTTTTACCACCTTTTTGCTCAAAACAGTATATAAACCAAAAAACAAAGCAGCACCGACAGCAGTAAAAATACCTACGAAATTTATATCCGAAACCGAATTAAAAATATTCATCACTAAACTTAGACCGAAAATTCCAATTATCAAGCCCAATACTGTTCTTAAGGAAATCTTTTCTTTTAAAATAATATTCGCAAAAATTACAACAAAGATTGGATTTGAACTAACAATGATAGCAGTCAAAGAAGCCGGAATCATTGTAACAGCCTTCTGAAGTAAAACCATAGCAAGAACTATATTACAAAAACCCAATATTGCTAACCATCCTATATCCCTTAATGTTAAAGTGAATTTCTCTTTTCTAACCCGTGCACGGATTTCAAATACTCCAAAGGGGAGAAGAATTAAAAATCCTATAGTAAATCTAAGAAAAGTCACTTGCAAAGGAGACATCTGTGATGCAACAAGTTTTCCACCTAATTCCATAGAACTAAACGCAAAAATAGTAAAGGTTAGATAGATTATTGCTTTGATTTGATTAGTCATAATATTTCCTCCTAAACTAATATGTGTTTTCATCTAATAATATATTAAAAATAAAAATCGTCCATCGGACGATTTTTATTTTTAATATATTACTTTTCTACAAACTGTAAATAACCAAACTGGCGCGCCAATATACATAACTCTTCCAAATATTCACGATCAGAAAGCTGACCAGCACCATGTTTTTTCTTCAAATCTGCCTTTTGATAATCATATTCCTGACCCATCGTGAATATCCTCCTTACTCAAAATCTAAGTATATTCTTCATACTTTTTATTTTCTACACACTGTTACAATATTCCTTTATTTATTCAAAAATTAAGTAATTTTTTTCCCGAATTACTGTCTTCATTACTAAATTTATCCAAAACACGGAATAAAATTACAGCTAATATGCCTCCTACCAAAGCAGTTATCAGTTGAGGAATTTGCATAGCTTTTGCAACAACAGGGGGAACCTGAATAAAAAATCGAACTCCACTTGCGAGAATAAGGAATTTAAGTACAGATGCAGCTATAATACCTACGTATACATTGAACTTTCTCAATAATCCAAAGACAATGACCAAACTCATATTCCCTGCAATGATAAATGGAATCATCGGTGCCAAAGGTGGAGGTAAAATTCCAACTGTCAAAGCTATCCATGGAGTCACCGCTCCAATAACCAGTCCACTACTCATTCCCACTAATAACACGGAAAGATATAGGATTAAATTGACTACTGGCCCAGTAACAGGTTGTGGCAAACTCATTAATTGAATCCCCATTGTTAAAGCCAATAATAATGCAGTACGAGTAAGATAACGAACTTCAAATTTCATGTCTTTCTCTCCTTTCTCTAATATTTTATGAGCAAATGCTCATTAATTAATTCTACGAATAAATGTCATTTCCTTCGTACTATTATAAATAAATTCGTCATTTTGTCGTTAAATTCTCTTCATGAATTCGATTAAACTTTTCATCATCCCCAAATTCCACAGTTCCAGATATAAAATTTTGAATGTAATTTATATTTCTTTTAACCAGTTCTTTAGTCGTAACATCTCCATGTCCAGGAATAATCAGCTTTACATCTTTATTGATATATTCAACCATAGATGATTGATATTCATCCATTAGGTTAGAACTTAGATAAGGAATTGGATCCTCTACATTATCACCAACATATAAAATTTGATCTACCATATCATAACATGTACATGAATCTATTGTATGCCCTGGGCTATAGTAAAATTCTATTCCTTCTTCAGGAAAAGAGATCTTATCCTGAAAAGTTACATTCGGAAGAACTATCTTTACTTTTCCTCGATAAAACTGTTCGTATTTTTTTAAATATCGCTCACCTTCTTCTTCAACCATCTCTCTACAAAGTTGATGAGAAATAATTATTGAAGATGAGAAAAAACAGTTTCCCCAAATATGATCCCAATCAGAATGCGAATTAAAAATAATGATTGGTTTCTCACCGATATTAGAATCTATATAATTATTTACCTCTCTCATAGATTCTGGTCCTAAAAAAGTATCACAGATAAAGATATATTTGTTTCCATTAATCAAATAAACATTTGTTGTGCACTCAAACTCACTTTCTAACAAATCATAAAATGTAAATAAGGTACCTCTTTTTCCGACTTTTTTTATTTGCATTATATTCACCACCAAATAATATATATCTAAAACATAATTCTAGCTGGAGTAAGCTTTCTCCTTGCTTCTAACAAATTAAAAGATTCTTTTTTTAATATATCACTTATCACTCAACTTTCACAGTACAAATGCAAAGCCTCGTTTAATGGTATATATAGAAAAAAGCGACACCTAAGTCAGATCGATTTATCAAAATTAACTAAAAACAGAGAATATCAGCACCAAACTACGAAAGTTAGGTATATCATATTCCCACTCGAGCCTTTGCAAAAACAATCTGTTTGAGCACCTGTTGCTTAGCCGTACCCCCATAACTATTTCTCTGATTCACTATATACTCTACAGAAATTTTTTCATATATATCTTCTTCAAAAAGTGGCTTCAACTCTTGCCATTCTTTAAGAGTTAAATCCTCTAAATTTTTTCCTGTCTTAATACACTTAAGAACCATTTCACCAATTATCTCATGGGCTTCACGGAAAGGTAGCCCTTTCTTCACCAGATAATCTGCAGCATCGGTAGCATTTAAAAATCCTTCTTGCGCACCATTTCTCATCTTTTCATAATTAAATGTAGAAGTAGCCAGCATCTGTGTAAATAGATAGAGCGACATTTTTAGAGTATCAACGGTATCAAATAGGCTTTCCTTATCTTCTTGCATATCCTTATTATATGCTAATGGAAGACCCTTAAGGACAGTCAATATCTGTAGCAGATTTCCATAAACACGTCCAGTCTTTCCCCTGACCAATTCTGCAATATCAGGGTTTTTCTTTTGTGGCATAATGCTGCTTCCTGTACAATATGCATCAGCTAGTTCGATGAAGCTAAACTCTTGGCTGGCCCAAAGAATAATCTCTTCACTAAAACGACTTAAATGCATCATGATTAGAGAAGCAGTACTCTGGAATTCAATAATAAAATCTCGATCACTCACACCATCTATACTATTATGACAAAGGTCATCAAATCCTAGCTCTTTCTGGACAAATGAACGATCAATCGGAAATGTCGTACCAGCTAAGGCTCCAGATCCAAGTGGAAGCAAATTCACCCTTTTTAAGCAATCAATTAATCTTGCATTATCTCGTTCAAACATCTCGAAATAAGCTAAAAGATGATGAGATAATAAAATAGGTTGTGCTCGTTGCAAATGAGTATACCCAGGCATAATCAGATCACAATGATTTTCAGCCAGATTTATCAATACATTCTGCAAGTCTCTTACTATTTCGCTTATACAATTAATCTCATCTCGTAAAAAAAGTCGAATATCTAAAGCCACCTGATCATTTCTACTCCGGGCTGTATGCACCTTTCCCCCTACAGAACCAATCTTTTCAGTTAATCGGTGTTCAATATTCATATGAATATCTTCAAGTTCTAATTGAAATTTATATTCACCTGATTCAATCTCCTGCAATACCTCTGTTAGCCCTTGAAGAATCTCGTTTTTTTCCTTCTCTGAAATAATTCCAACATGGGCCAGCATCTTCACATGAGCCATGCTCCCCATAATATCATACTGATATAACCGCTGATCAAATGGGATTGATGCTGTAAACTGATCAACCGTTTCATGAGTTTTATCAGAAAACCTGCCACTCCATAGCTTCATAATTTACTCCTCCTTCAACGACTTTTCTAAACAAATATGCTCTCGGGTAACACTTATCATAGCTAATTTTTTTGATCATAAAACCGTTTTTTAAATAAAACTGCAAGACAGGTTTTATACCATAATGAGCATTCAGGGTTAAAAAACGCCCATTCTTCTCTTTCGTTTTTTCAACCACTGCATTTAATAGTTTTGTACCAATCCCTAGTTTTTGATACAGATGTAAAATAGAAAAACGACTAATATACGCAATGTTATTATTTATAAAATGAAGTCTAATCGATCCTACTATTTGATCTCCATACTGTGCAATTAGTACAGTTTTCCCCCGAATATCCTCCACAATATTTTGAGGTAATTCTGTTAGCGCTGGAACAATTCCATTTGGATAAAATGACTGAAAGGCAGAAAACGCCTTTTGATTAATTTGATGTATCAAATAAACATCTTCTAAGCGAGCGTTTCTAACAATCAATTCCATACAAAATCACTCCTCTTGGTTAACTTGAGAATAAACCTGATTAGATAACCCCCAAAGCTTAATAAATCCTTCAGCTGAACCATGATCAAAAGTATCTTCCTGAGTATAAGTTGCTAAATTCTCGATATATAAAGAATGTGGCGATTTTCTACCAACCACTATACAATTTCCTTTTAATAATTTTACTCTTATCACTCCTGTTACATTTTGCTGAGTGGAATCAACAAATGCTTGCAAAGCCTTACGAAGCGGAGTGAACCATTGTCCAAAATAAATCATCTCAGCATATTTTAAACTTACTCCAGCTTTGTAATGAGATGTTTCCCTTTCTAAAACCATATCTTCTAAAGCTTGATGAGCAGCATGGAGAATAATAGCTGCTGGTGCTTCATATATCTCTCTGGATTTAATCCCTACCAGACGATTCTCTACCATATCAATCCGCCCGATTCCATGTACTCCACCAATCTGATTCAATTTCTTAACCAATTCAACAGCTGAACTTATCTCACCATTAATTGCAACTGGTACTCCTTTTTCAAAAGAAATTTCCAAATATTCAGCTTTATCAGGTGCCTGAAGAGGATCAGTGGTAATCTGATAAACATCCGCTGGTGGCTCACACCATGGATTTTCTAACACTCCACACTCAACGCTCACTCCCCAGAGATTTCGATCGATGCTGTAAGGTTTTTCTTTAGTTACTGAAACAGGTATATTATTTAATTTTGCATAATCTATCTCCTCATCTCTAGAGCCAAATGACCATTCTCTTAATGGAGCAATAATTTTAATATTAGGCTGAAGAATTCTAAAAGAAAAATCAAACCTTACCTGATCATTCCCTTTGCCTGTACATCCATGAGCAACTGCATCTGCCCCTTCCTCTTTAGCAATCTCAATCATTTTCGAAGCTATAAGTGGTCTGGCTAAAGCAGTGGCCAGTGGATACTTATTTTCATACAAAGCATTTGCTTTGAGT
The DNA here is from genome assembly GCA_030627905.1 of Halanaerobiales bacterium. Lineage (GTDB taxonomy): Bacteria > Bacillota > Halanaerobiia > DY22613 > DY22613 > JAGMES01. Next base: position 19,759 of record DAOVRZ010000021.1, on the reverse strand, counting down.
GCAGGAAAAACGTAGTCTTTTATAAATTCGTCTTGAAGATTCTCAATATATATTTTACTAGCACCTGAATTAATTGCCTTATCCTCTAAAGAATCTAGATTTTCACCTTGACCCAAATCTGCACTATAACAAACTATCTCTGCTTGATACTTTTCAGCTAACCATTTAACCATTACTGAAGTATCTAAACCACCTGAATAAGCTAATACAATCTTTTTTATCTGTTGAGACATTTTTCATTCCTCCTAAAGTTAGTTTTATTCATTGACCATCATTGTTCCAATTCCTTGATCAGTAAAAATCTCTAATAAAAGGCTATGAGAGAGTCTTCCATCCAAAATGTGAACCTGCTTAACTCCATCTTTCAGAGCCTTGATACATCCTTTTACCTTAGGTATCATACCATCTACAATCTGACCACTACCGATCATGGCTTGCAATTGATCAGTATTTAACTGAGAACATCTAGTTGTTGGATCATCTTTATCTTCATAAATTCCATCTATCTCTGTCAAAAATATTAGTTTATGTGCTTTAAGAGCGATAGCTAGTTCACTAGCCACTGTATCTGCATTAATATTATAACTTTCCCCTTCCTCCCCTGCACCAATAGGTGCTACTATCGGAAGATATCCTTGTGATAGAAGGGTTTGGATAAGGGTTGGGTCAATCTCTTTAATTTGACCGACATGACCTAATTTAGGGTCCAAAGGAATCGCTTGAATCAAAGAACCATCTTTCCCGGAGATGCCAACCCCTTTTCCGATGTATTTATTTACAATAGAAACCAACTCCTTATTTATCTGACCAGATAAAACCATCTCGACAATCTGCATTGTAATCTCATCTGTAACTCGTAAGCCGTCTAGAAATCGGCTCTCAACATTGAATTTTTGCAGCATTTCATTGATCGCTGGCCCGCCACCATGGACAACAATCAAATTAACACCTACAAATTTTAGCAAGGCTATATCCTGTAAAACTTGTTCTTTCAAATTATTATCGTTCATGGCATGTCCGCCATATTTAACAACAAATGTTTTACCGACAAATCTTTGGATATAGGGTAATGCTTCAATGAGAGTATTGGCTTTTTGAAACAATTTATCCATCATATAACCCCCAATTATAGTCGAAATAATAACAAGTTATTATTTCTTAAGTTTAACGACTTCAGAAAGGGATTTTGCCTCTTCAATGAAGAGGTCCCCCACTGAAGTTTTGACATTATTCAAATTCTTCCACCCCCCACCTATAGAGGAGGGGGACTTCCCCTTCTGAAATGTCGTTAAATATACATTGGAAATAAGTCAAGTCCAAGGGTTTCATCAAACCCTGAGATTAGATTCAAATTTTGTACTGCCTGTCCACTTGCACCTTTGACTAAATTGTCAATAACTGAAATAATAATTAATCGGTTTAACCTTTCGTCAACCTTTAATCCAATATCACAATAATTCGAACCTACCACCTGATTAATCTCAGGAAGTTGACCAGGCTTCCGAATCCGTACAAACGGTTTTAAACTATAAAAATCTTGATAAATCTCATATATTTTTTCAGTTGTTAATGATTCATTTAAATCAAGATAAATCGTTGCTAAAATCCCTCGTTTAACTGGTATCAGATGTGGAGTAAATGAGATATGTATTTTATCTCCTGCCAATAATGATAATTTCTCCTCAATCTCTGAAGTATGTCTATGAACTGCAAGACCATAAGCTCTCATATTCTCATCTATCTCAGCAAAATGAACTTTCCTACTTAACTTTTTACCAGCACCTGTAACCCCTGATTTTGCATCAATAATAATCGAATCTTTTTTGACCAATCCTGCCTTTATCATTGGATAGATGCCCAGAATCGATGCCGTAGGGTAACATCCTGGATTTGCAATCAAAGAAGCATTTTTAATCTTTTCACCATATACCTCTGGTAATCCATAACATGCTTTTTCAAGTAAATTAGGTGCTTTATGTTTTAGTTTATACCAATCTTCATAGGTTTCTTGAGATTTATATCGAAAATCTCCTCCGAGATCAATTACCTTACATTCCCTCTCCAAAAGCTGAGGAACTATATTCATCCCCTGACCATGAGGAGTTGCAGTAAAGACCACATCACAATCTTCCACTCCTGTAATATCACCCGTGATATTTGTATTAGGTAATAATTCTTGGAAATGAGGATATGTTTCCACCAAATCACCAGAGCAAGATGCTGCCATTAAACTAATCTCAACTTCTGGATGTTGGGATAAGATGCGAACTAACTCAATTCCTGCATACCCAGTTACACCAACAATGCCTACTCTCATCTTACTCTCTCCCTTCAAAAACATATCGATTTATGCATATATACCCCTTATTTCGGTATATTTATTCATGTATTGTTTATAATTATACAGATTTCTGTGAAAATTGCAAGCCTTTTATGGACTTTTTTTAAAAATAAAAGTTTGTAATTTTCACCAATATGATTAACTCGAATTTTGTTTCAGCAAATTCATTAATTTTTAGTAAACTAACTACGTCTTTATCTTTTTCAAAACATCCTTGCAAAAACAACCAATTCATGCTATACTATCATCAAATAAAATAATGAGCCTTTAAGTTGGTCCCGCGAGACTAGCAAGGCAGGGTATTTGTATACAGACTTAATATACCTTGAACTCCTTACTTCGCGGTAAGGAGTTTTTTATGTACCAATACATATACAAACAAATGCCCACCGCCCACTTAAAGGACCCAAATTAATAAGGGGGTTTTTTAATATGAAAAACAATGTAGCACAAGATCACGATTTTGCTTTACAACCAGTACCAGCACAAGAAAGACGAGGTTTCTGGTCAATGTTAGCAGTAATGCTTGGGTTCACTTTCTTCTCAGCTAGTATGTGGGCTGGTGGCACATTAGGAACAGGATTAAATTTATGGCCAAATTTTATTATTGCAATACTATTAGGTAACTTACTTTTAGGAATTTATACTGCACTCTTGGGTTCTGTTGCTTCTGAAACTGGTTTATCAACTCATCTTTTAGCACGTTATGCGTTTGGCGAAAAAGGTTCTTACCTTGCCTCTTTCTTATTATCAGCTACACAGATTGGTTGGTTTGGAGTAGGAGTAGCCATGTTTGCGTTACCAATCCATAAAGCTACAGGTATTAATCAAATCTTATTACTTGCTTGCGGTGGCTTGTTGATGACCCTTACAGCGTATTTCGGATTTCGAGCACTGACTATTTTAAGTATTATCGCTGTTCCTTCGATCACAATATTAGGTAGCATCTCTGTTTTTAAGGCAATTAATTTATCTGGAGGGTTACAACCTTTATTGACCATGGAGCCTACTACAGCACTAGGCTTTGGAACTGCTTTAACCATAACTGTTGGTTCCTTTATTAGCGGTGGTACCCTAACTCCTGATTTTGTTCGATTCGCTAAAAACAAACGTATCGGAGTTTCAACAACAATTATAGCCTTTTTGATCGGAAACTCTTTGATGTTTATTTTTGGTGCAGTAGGTGCTGCTGCTACTGGAAAAGCTGATATTTCAGAAGTTATGCTGTTACAAGGTTTAGTTATACCTGCAATTATTCTGCTAGGTCTTAATATTTGGACTACCAACGATAATGCCCTTTATGCTTCTGGATTAGGTTTCTCGAATATTACTAAAATAGCTAAGAACAAATTAGTTCTTGTAAATGGAGTGTTAGGTACTCTAGCTTCCCTTTGGTTATACAATAACTTTGTAAACTGGTTGACATTCTTAGGTTCTACATTGCCTCCAATCGGTGCAATCATTCTGACAGACTATTTCATTATCAAGAAAAAGCAATATGCAGATTATAAAACGGCTAAATTCGATCAATTTAACTTAAAAGCACTTGCAGCCTGGAGTTTCAGTGTTCTATTAACCAAAGTTCTTCCAGGTATCCCACCATTAAATGCTGTTCTTAGTGCAATGATAATTTATCTGGCCCTTGAATATTTTGAAAACCTTGTTGGTAAAAAGAACTTATCTGCAAAAAATTAACTTTTGAGAAATTCGATATGATTGGAAGGTGAATCTATGTTCGATTTAATGATTAAAAATGCTAAATTGCAAGAAAAAAATACTTTAGTTGATCTTGCTATAAAAGATGGACTCTTCTCAATAATAGATAAACAAATATCTGATAATGCTGCCAAAACTATTGATGCTGAAGGGCGATTGGTTATACCTCCATTTGTAGAACCACATATTCATCTCGATACTACCTTAACTGCCGGTGAACCTCGCTGGAATGAAAGTGGAACCCTATTTGAAGGAATAGAGAGGTGGGCCGAACGGAAAGAATTTTTGACAGAAGAAGATGTAATGAATAGAGCTCTGAAAGCTATCAAATGGCAGATTGCACAGGGAATTCTCCATATTCGTACACATGTAGATACCTGTGATCCAAATTTAACAGCATTAAAAGCAATGTTAAAGGTTAAAGAACAGATCGCACCATATGCAACCTTACAGATTGTCGCATTTCCTCAAGAAGGGATAATATCTTATTCTAAAGGAGAAGAATTATTAGAAGAAGCTTTAAAACTTGGGGCTGATGTGGTTGGGGGTATTCCACATTATGAGTATACTCGTGAATATGGAGTAGAATCAATCAAAAAACTTTTTGCTCTGCCAGAAAAATATGACCGCTTAATTGATATACACTGTGATGAAATTGATGATGAACAATCCAGATTTGTGGAAATAGCAGCAGCAGAAGCTATTCGAACAGGACTCAAAGAAAAAGTAACTGTCAGTCATACAACCGCTATGCACTCTTATAACAATGCCTATGCTTCAAAACTTTTAGGGGTCTGCAAAAAGGCAGGAATCAATTTTGTAGCTAATCCTCTGGTTAATATTCATTTGCAAGGAAGGTTTGACACATATCCAAAACGAAGAGGAGTTACCCGGGTTAAAGAAATGTCTGAGATGGGTATCAACGTTAGTTTTGGCCATGATGATATTTTAGATCCATGGTATCCTCTTGGCACAGGGAATATGTTACAAGTGGCTCACATGGGAATTCATGTTTGTCAATTAACAGGGGTTACAGAGATAAAAAATGCTTTCAAAATGATTACTGAGAATAGTGCTCGTACTCTACAAATTCAAAATCAATATGGTTTAGAAGTTGGCAAACCAGCAAATCTAGTCATCTTAGATGCTTTTGATGAGATGGATGCTATAAGACGATTAACATCTGCTAGAATAGTAATAAGCAAAGGAAAGATCATTGCTCAAACCAAACCTGCTGAAACAACAGTAATTTTGGACGACAAAAGTGAAGAAGTAACATTTCAAAAATAGTGTCAATTCAACTTTCGCGGTAATTTTAAAAATAAAATGGACTTATGGCTAAATGAACTACAAAAAGCTAATCCTATCTCAATCTGACGCTTGTATTCAACAGGTGTCAGATTTTTTTAGTTTTGCCTTACTCACTGTGCAAAATTAATTAAATAAAATGACTCTATTTTTTTATTAAAGAAAGTAACATTTATTGATAAATTTATAGTTGCAATTCTTGAAATTAAAAAACCCACTGATCGTTTATTAAACAACAGTAGGTTTTACCAATTCAGCCTCAATATACAATTTTAATCTTTCACTTTCTTCGGTAACATCATAATTATTTAGTTCATCTAGAACCAATAAAAGATTATCTTTAACATTTCTATACGTCTTAATTACAAAATATAGGTCAACAGTTTGATTAACTATATTATGAAACATTCTATAGTAAAAGTTTTCTATATCATTAAACTCCCTTTTCAAATTCACCATATCGAAATCAAATTGAGATATAATAGTTTTCGAAAGAGATAAAGATACATTAATTGAATTATCAAAGCTAGAATTTGAAATATTTAGAGAATAGTCTGGCCAAATAGTATCTTTCATACTATCTTCTGTTTTTTTCTTTATTTCATTTAAGTCTAATTTTGTATCATTCAAAATGCTATATGGATTTCTTATAGCAGTATTTACTGCCATTTCTACAGTTAATTGATTGTTAGCTTGAACAAATAAAGACAAATTTATTATTAATAAGCAAAATAGTATAACTATTATATGATTCGACCACAAAAAGTATTTTAGGCACACTCGCATACTATATATAGTGACGAAATCGCCTATTCATCACTATATATAGTATGCGAGCCTTTGTGTGGCTACTTTTTGTGGCTAATCATTATATATATACTATTATAAAATCATATATAAATATTTTTAGATTTACTAATAAAAGCAAAATGTATCTAGCATACTTATTAATAATTCACTTTTAAATATCATAAAAAGCGTCAGGTTTCCTAACCTGACGCTTTTATTAATCTTAATTTAGTTTTATGTAAATATAACTCTAAAACAAATTTCTATAATGATCCATAAGTTTCTTCGTGTAAGAACCTGGCTTTCCTAAGCCAATTACTTTTCCATCAATTTCAACTAAAGGCATAACTTCTGTTGTTGTACCAGTTAAAAATACCTCATCCGCATTAAGAAGTTCTGCAAGAGAGACACTTCTTTCTTGTGTGGATAAGCCTATTTTTTCAGCCTCAGCTAAAATAACCTGACGTGTAATACCATTTAAGATATAGTTTGTAGCAGGGGGAGTAATAATTTCACCATCTTTAACAATAAAAACATTACTACTGGTTCCATCAGTTACAAAACCATCTCTAATCTGAATAGCCTCAAAAGCTCCAGCTCTTTTAGCCACTTTTTTTGCCATAATATTTGGTAATAAACAAATAGTCTTTATATTACATCTAGACCATCTCTCATCAGGAACTGTGATAGCTTTTGCACCTTCCTGATAATAAGCTTCTGGATGACCCTTAAATTCTTTAACAGTCATAACAATATTGGGAATCAAATCATCACTATAAACATGTTTTCGTACTTCCGAGCCTCTGGTTACCTGTATATATAGGGTGGAAACTTCATATGAATTATTTTTTTTGATAAGTTCCATTGCATCTTCCATTAATTTTTCACAATCGGGTAAGTTAATTTCAAGAGCTACTGCACTCTGCTGTAATCTTATAAAATGTTCCTCCATCTTTAATGGTACACCATTAAAAATTACCACAACCTCATAGATACCGTCCGCAAAATTATAACCCCTGTCATAAACCTCAATATGAGCTTCTGAATAAGGTTTAAACTCTCCGTTAAAGTAAACAATCTTACCCATCATTTCTTCATCCCTTTCAAGAAGATTTGAATAGCCAGTCCACCACACGCATTACCAGAACATCTTAAAATAAATACGCTTTTCAATGCTAATATTTTTGCTGTTATGAAGATATTCTTCATAAAGCAATAAATCCCTTTTATAAATTTATATAAAATTCTTTGATTTTCAGTTCATTATAACTGAATTACTATTATCCATAAGAAATAAACATCTATCTTTCTCTTCGTATTCAACGAAAATCCTAAAGAAAATTTTATGAGAATAATCTAAACTATACTAAAATTTTTTCAAGTTTTCTTACTTTTTCTTTACACATTGGTTTTACTCTTTTCAATTTATAAGGAATTCCCATCATATTATATTTATTTATACCCAACGTATGATATGGAAGTAATTCAACCTTCTCTACATTCTGAAATTGATTTACAATCTTTTTTAACTTACCGATGTGATCCTCACTGTCCGTAATCCCAGGTACAATTACATGTCTAATCCATAGATTAACATTAGATTTTATCAAAGCCTGTTTAAAAATATTAAACTCCTCAATCTTTCCTCCTGTTAATTTTTGATATCCTATTTTATTAACATGTTTAAGATCTAGAATAACTAAATCAGTATATTTTAATATTTCCTCATACTGTCCTTTACCAAAACCAGCAGTATCTACAACTGTATGAACACCATTTTCTTTACAAAGTTTAAGAAATTCTAATAAAAATTCAGGTTGCATAAGAGGCTCGCCACCAGAACAGGTGACACCACCTTTGGTGGTGACAATACCTTCGGTGATGACAACTCTACCTGATCTTTCAAAATATGATTTAAACCTTAGTGCTTTTTGCAAAAGCTCTCTCGCACTAATTTCTTGCCCTTCATTTAAATTCCAAGTATCAGGATTATGGCAATATGCACATCTTAATTTACATCCCTGAAAAAAAACCACAAACCGAATCCCTGGACCATCCACTAACCCCATAGTTTCTATAGAATGAATTCTACCCATCTTGATCCCTCCTTATTTAGTTAAAGCCGAAATAATAACAAGTTATTATTTCTTAAGTTTAACGACTTCAGAAGGAGATTGCACCTAAAAAACAGGTGTTGCACCTAAAAGAAGGTGGACTCCCACTGAAGTTTTGAAAATATTGTATGGCTTCTACCCCCACTATAGAGGAGGAGGACTTCCCCTTCTGAAATGTCGTTAAATAGCTTTATGGAAGGTTCGACTTATAACCTCAAGCTGTTGCTCTCTGGTTAGTCTATTAAAGTTAACAGCATACCCAGAAACTCTTATTGTCAACGTTGGATACTTTTCAGGATGTTTCATAGCATCTATTAGAGTTTCCCTTCTCATTACATTTACATTTAAGTGATGTGCTCCTTGAATAAAATATCCATCTAATATAGCAACTAGATTCGCTATTCTATGCTCATCATCTTTTCCTAATGCTTCAGGAACAATTGATAAAGTATTTGAAATCCCATCCTGACAGACAGAGCTATAAGGAATCTTAGCTACAGAATTTAAAGCTGCTAATGCGCCACTTTCATCTCTACCATGCATAGGATTTGCGCCAGGCGCAAAGGGTTCGCCTTCTTTTCTTCCATCAGGTGTCGTTCCTGTTTTTTTACCATAAACCACATTTGAAGTTATTGTTAATACAGATAAAGTATGCTCAGCGTTTCTATAAGTCTGATGTTTTTTCAATTCATCAATAAATTTTTTCAAAATTTCAACTGCTATATCATCTACTCTGTCATCATCATTTCCATACTTAGGAAAATCGCCTTCAATCTCAAAATCGACTGTTATACCGTTTTCTCTTATAGCTTTAACTTTTGCATATTTTATCGCACTCAAAGAATCAGCCACTACAGATAAGCCTGCCACTCCAAATGCCATTACTCTTCCAACCTCAGTATCATGAAGAGCCATTAGTCCTGCTTCATAGGCATATTTATCATGCATATAATGAATGATATTCATCGTATTTACATAAAGCTCTGCAACATATTCCAATACTTTATAGAAATTTTTCTTAACTTTTTTATAATCCAGAACATCGTCTTCAACTTTTTCAATGCCAGGTATTGCTAAGATACCTTTCTTTTCATCTATACCCCCATTGATTGCATAAAGTAAAGATTTTGCTAGATTACATCTTGCTCCGAAAAATTGCATCTGTTTTCCGATCTCCATTGCAGAAACACAACACGCTATTCCATAGTCATCTCCATAAATTTCTCTCATAATATCATCATTTTCATATTGAATAGCATCACTTTCAATCGACATTTTGGTGCAATACTTTTTAAATCCTTCAGGAAGTTTCTCAGACCAAAGAACCGTTATATTTGGCTCTGGAGCAGGACCTAAATTCGTTAAAGTGTGTATAAATCTAAAAGAACTCCTCGTTACAAAAGTTTCCCCATTAAGTCCCATCCCACCTATAGACTCCGTAATCCAATTTGGATCTCCAGCAAATAACTCATTATATTCAGGTGTACGCAAATGTCTGGCCATTCTAAGCTTTATAACAAGTTGATCAATTAGCTCTTGAGAATTCTTTTCAGTTAGAATCCCATTGCGTAAATCTCTTTCAATATATATATCGATAAAAGTACTCACTCGTCCAAGAGACATTGCTGCTCCATTATTTTCTTTTATCCCTGCCAGATAACCAAAATACAAAAACTGAACAGCTTCTATTGCATTTTTAGCAGGTTTAGAAATATCAAATCCATAAGAGTAAGCCATTTTTTTTATCTGATCTAATGCACGGATTTGTTCTGAAACTTCTTCTCGATTTCTGATTAATTCATCTGTCATTAAACCTTTTAAACCATTGAAATCTTTCTTCTTTTGCTCCATTAAACAATCTATTCCATACAAAGATATTCTTCTATAATCCCCAATTATTCTTCCTCTTCCATAGGCATCAGGTAAACCTGTCAAAAGCCCTGTTTTTCTTGCCAATCTGGTTTCTTCAGGATATGCATCAAAAACTCCTTGATTGTGAGTTTTCCTATAATTCTTAAAGATCGTACTAATATTGTCATCTAATTCATATCCATAGGCTCTTAATGCTGATTCAGCCATTCTTATTCCACCAAAGGGATTGATCATTCTTTTCAAAGGCTCATCTGTTTGTAAGCCCACAATCACTTCATTCTCTTTATATATATAACCGGGTTTAAAATTATCAATACCAGAAATATTTTCAGTATCAATATCTGTTACTCCTTTTTCTAATTCTGTGACAAATAATTTTTCGCAAATTCTCCATAATTTTTTAGTCTTATCTGTAGAGTCACATAAAAAACTTTCATCACCTTCATAAGGTTTATAATTCTTCTGTATAAAATCTCGTACATCAATTTCTTTCGTCCAATCTCCTTCAATAAATCCGTTCCATTCTTTTTTAAACATAAAAATCCCTCCTCGACATTAATCGTCAAGTCCGGGATTTATAAAAATAAAAAAGCCGACCACCCGGACTTGATGCCCAGGCGGTCGGCTTTACAAAATCACACTCCATGTGGTCAGTTCCACTTCCGCCAGTCATGTGATTGGTATCAACAAATATTATTAATGTATATTTATTATATCATACACGAACTTTATGTCAATACCATATACTTTAATTCGTATTTTTCAAATAATTTAAAAAGTTTTTTCAATTATGCTAATGTTTTATTTAGGAGATCTAATTTAAGCATTTTATTGACAATCACAAAGGTTTTCATCATTCAATACTAGCTAACAAATTTTCCATAAAATCACGTAAAATATTTTTAGCCTGAACAGTTATTGCTTCAGAAGCCTCACTTATTATCTGATTTTTAGTTAATTCCATTATTTCTTTAACCATATCGCTATCGGTGATCATTGATTTTGCAGAAGTTATGTTTAATTCATAATTAGCTAAATTGTTTTGAATATATTCTAATCTATTCCGATAAGATCCATTTTCTGAACGGTAGGAAGAAACCATATCCATAGCCATATTTATTTTTTTTAACGCTTCCATCGCCTGTTCGGACGAAGTAAGAGAAATAAGATCTATACCTAATTTCGAGCTCCGAGCATCCATTAATTTTATCAATAAATTATCACTCTCATCAGACCCAATCTGTAACGAGATATCTGGCATTTCTAATTCACCTTTACTTCCTGCCTCTCCAATTGCAGAACCAAAATTTGTAGCTAAATCCTTTCCCCATAAAGGCTTGGAAATATCAACAGCTTTTCCACCCGTATCATTAACAAGAGCATCTAATTCTTCTACACCATCAACAAAATCAAATTTATACACACCATAAAGCTGTATATCTTCTACCTGTAGTTCTGATATTGTAGAGGAAAGTTGATTTTGATCGTCAGCATCTTCATTAGTTACTAATACAATGTGTTTCTGATGAGTCCCTACTTCATTATCCCTAAAATCATAATAATCAACTGCCTCACTAATAGCTTGCATAGCATTTTCTGTTCCTCCAGAATTAGAACCTATCATAATATCTAATCCATTAATTATTTCATTAGGATTACTTGTCCATTTACCAGATGAAAAACTAAATTTATTTATAATAAAATCTTTATACTCCACTAAACCCATTCTTATGTCTGTGATACCTGTATCAGAAATATTTTGAATCATATCTAACAAATTATTTTTCACTTCTTCCTGTATTGTAGCCATACTTCCTGTATTATCTACTACAAATACTATATCAGCCTTCTTTTGAATCCCAGTATCTAAAATAGGGGGACAAAGAACTCTTGTTTCATTAAACATAGTATGATTTGCAATATCATTGATTCCAGATCGCAGTTCGTCAATTTCTTCCTCAATTTTTGCTCTATCTCCTAAAGACAAAGTATCATTTGCAGCTTTAATTATTAGCGCTCTCATACGTTGTAAATATTCCTGAATTTTACCTAAACCCGCCTCTGAAGTCTGCAGCATAGATATACCATCTTGAATATTACGTTGAGCCTGGCATATTCCTCTTCGTTTTGACTCCATCCTCTCCGAAATAGCAAGACCCGCTGCATCATCGGCAGCTTTATTGATTCTAAGACCAGAGGATAATTTTTCTATAGAACGGCTCACACGTTTATTTCTTTTTCGCCAATTGGACATCGAAAAATTATTTAGTATTTTCAATTATATCACTCCTGCTTAATGATACTTTCATTAAGTCCTTAAATCGAGCTCTTTCTATATAATTTCTTCAATTTCATAATAAATCCTTTTTTAAAAAGTTATGTTAAACGGCTGTGCACACATGAAAAACGGGTGTTTACGAATTTTTCATCTTTCTTTTCCAAAATTTAAAAGAAGCAGTTTTATCTGCTCCTTGTTATCTAATATATCTTCTACTTTGTATACCTCTATATTTAGGTTCTCCAGTCTCCTTAACTAATTTACGAAAAGAACGTGAATTTTCTCCATCTCATTTCCATTTAACTTAGGAACAATTGACTGAATATCTCTTACTTTATTAAAGCTACATCCTTTTGCTTGACTTAGATAAGTTACAGCATCAATCACATTATCAGCATTATTATTATTAGCTTGTCTCATTTGATTTTTACTTAACTTATATCCTCTTAATTCAGAAATCGTCATAGGATCAGCAATAATCCAATTCTCATATTTTCTTACTTTAAAAACTACTGAACACTCATACGGAAACACTTCTTCTAAGCATTTTTCAAATAACTCTTTCCTCGCCAGAGTATGGATCTATACGTAATTGGGGTGTATAATTAATGTTGTGAAACTAAAATAAAGGAGGGCTTAACGATGCCACAAATTAATCCTATCACAGAAATTCTAAAAATTCCAGAGCTAGAGGTATTAACTTTTCGAAAAAAAGAAAATATGTTGATTCTAGATGTTGAATCCAAAGCTGGAGGAAATCATTGTCCTAGTTGTGGTAAATGGTGCACTAAGGTACATCAGACACGTCCTCAACCTGTTCGGCATCTCACAATTGCTGGTGACCCAGTCATTCTTATTTTGCATAAGCATCGCTATAAATGTACATGTGGACAAAGACCATGGAATAAGACAATACCAGGAATCAGAAGATATCAACGCAAAACAGATGGTTTTATTAAGCAAATTAAAGATGAGATTCAACAGTTATCTTTTCGTTCCGTTACTCGTAAAAATGCAGTTAGTCATACAGCAATACAAAGAATTGCAAATGACGCCGCTAGAGATATTGAATGTTCTTTGGGATGGTACCATGGTTTGACCTATATATCGTGATGAGTTTGCAATTCGTAAACGTCATACTTATGCTGTCATCATTAGTGATCCAGTAAAAAAACGGATTATAGACATTCTCACAAAGACTAGAACGTGCATATGAACTAAAAGAGGATTTCCGTGAGATCATGCAGTCCGAATCTCGTAAAGAAGCTGAACAATGCCTTGAAGAGTGGTATAGTAATGTTAAGGAAAGTGGGATTGAACCAATGATCAAAGCAATGAGAACTGTAAAGCGATGGGAGAATAAAATACTAAACTATTTTGACTCTAAAATTACAAATGGTTACATAGAGGGGTTAAATAACAAGATAAAAGTCATCAAGCGAAATGGATATGGAATACCTAATTTTCACAATTTCAAAGGACGTATTTTCATTACATTTTATGGAAATGGAGTACCATCAACAAAATAATATTTCCACATTCTATATATATAGTAATTATAATAATGCAAATAGATTAACTAAATGTTTTAGTTTCACAACTATTGACACAGACCCGATTTAATTAATAAAAAGGGCAGCTACAAAATGCAATCCTAAAGATTTTATAATAGAAATATACTTCACAATATTTTCAATTACCTCTGTAGATATCTACGTTGAACCGTGCCATAAGTAATGATTACAAGGAGATAATATGGACTTAATAGAATATATAAAGAAGAATTCTTTTTTACAAAAATTATTTGCAGATTTTACAGAGGTGATAATATGATTGATTTGATAAAAAGTTATAAACCTTATGATGAGCAAGAAGAAAAAGATAAAGAGATGATTTTAAAGTGTATAGATACATTTGAAGATATTCTGATCAGAGATAATGAAATTGCACATATAACAAGTTCCGCATTTGTAGTAAATAAAACAAAAGACAAAGTATTAATGGTACACCATAATATATATAATACATGGTCATGGACAGGTGGTCATGCAGATGGAGATGGTAATTTATTAGCTGTTGCAATTAAAGAACTAAAGGAAGAAACAGGAGTAAAGAATTCTCATCCTGTTTCTTTAGATATTTTCTCATTAGATATACTGCCTGTATTAGGTCATATTAAAAGAGGGAAGTACGTATCTGCACATTTACATTTATCAGTTGCATTTTTAGTTGAAGCTGATGAAAACGACTTACTTATTGTTGAGGAAGATGAAAACAGTGGTGTAAAATGGATTCCAATAAACGAAGTAAATGAACATACTAATGAACCCCATATGAAAAAAGTGTATAAGAAATTAATATCTAAAATTAAAGATTTAACAATATAACTTTACTAATTAAGTAGTATTAAAATATTGGTATCATAACGGATAAATCGTAAAAGTAAATATATAGTAAAAAACTATTATAGGTATATACCCGTAATAGTTTTTTTTATTTCCTACTAAACTAAAGAGTTTATCTCTAACATCAGCTCTTTATCATTTAGAAAACAATTAGTTTTGCCATGGAAATCACTACCAGGGGTTGCAATCAACTCTTTTTCCTTAGTTACGTTATAAAAAAGCTGACACTCTTTGGTGCTATGATAGGATGAGAATAATATGTATATGTAAGCCAATGATACTCACTTACTTTACCTCCAATTTTTGTGTAAGAAATAATAGTCTTTCTGTGCAGAACAACATAATTAGTATACAAGTAACTAAGTAGAAAGGAAATATTACCATACTTGTATTTTTTACTACGACCCCAAATAGCGATGGCAAGAAGGCATTACCGATATAGCCAAATGCCATTTGATACCCAATAATGACTTGAGATTGACTTTTTCCAAAGCGAGAAGGAGTCTCGTGAATCATTGCAGGGAATATGGGTGAAAGGTCAAATCCGATTAGAACAAATGAACCGACTAACATAAAATTTGGTAGAGGTAATAGCAGTAATACAGTACCAATTAAAGCAATATTTATACCGACTCGAATTATTTGAGTGTTTGTCAACCTAAAAGCTATAAAACCAGAAATAAAACGTCCCAAAGTAATACCACCATAATACATTGCCACCCAAGAGTCTGCCACTTCAATAGATAAATTTTTAATTTGTATTAGAAAGCTATTGCCCCATAAACCAATGGAAAGTTCAGTTGCACAATAGAATAAGAATGTTAATAGTGCATATTTGACACCTCTTATTTTAAAAATTTGTTTTTTCTTGTGTTTTTGCTTCAATTTCAGGAGTCTCTATTTTGGAGGTTTGTTCGGCAAAGGCTTTATGTTTAATCCAGAGAGGTAAGCTAAATAGTAATATAATAGCTAAGGTAAGCTGAAAACTGGTAATAGTTCGATAGCTTAAGCGCCATGATGATGTTCGAAGTAAGGTCTGTGCCATAATAAGCGGATCTAGAGTAGCGCCAACGCCCCAAAACGAATGGAGCCAATTCATATGATGGGCCTTGAAGTGAAGTGCCACATAATTGTTAAGAGCTGTATCGACTGATCCAGTGCTAAATCCTAACGGTAGGGCAAATAGAAGTAACCAAATATAAGATGGTGCAAAAGAAATACCAAGTAAGGCGCCCCCTGTCATAACACAACTGATAAAAGTAACTTTACCTGTTCCAAGTTTTTTTATAATATAACCACTGAGAAAGGTGGATATTATTGTACTTCCTGTAATTAACACAGCTACAAGTCCAGCAGTATCTAGAGGCATTCCCACTCAATCTGCATTGCAGGCCAAGTGACACCTAGTAGAGAATCAGGTTGTCCTAAACTAATAAATGCAAGATAAATAATTATTAATAATATTATTGTAATCATAATAATTTCCTTTCTGAGGTCAAATTATTTTTCAATAATTTGAATGTTACAGGATAATTTTTCTAGAGCCATTGATATCAATCCATGAATATAACTATCATGGATATCTTCTTCAAAAATAAATTCTGGAAGATGTTCATCTGGCGTTAAGGTATTGAGTAATGCTCTAATTGATTCAATAAGTTGCTCATTAAAACAGTATCCTGATAAAACAATACTCTTAGGATTAATGACGCAATTAATGGAAGTAATTGTTTTGGCTACAAGCTCAGAAAAAAGGTTTGATTTATTTTGAATTTTTCCTTGATTTTCTAGACTAATGCCAAGAGGTAGAAAGGATACTTCTCCAGCAAAGTTTGACTGTCCTCTTAGAATTTGTCCATTGACAATAATACCTGCACCTGGGTTACCATCTAAAGGATAATAGATGTACACCATGCTTTCAGAGTTTTTATACTGGATTCTATGATAAAATCCAAATGCGGTGCTATTCATATCATTTTCTGCTATGACCGTTAATTTATATTTGTTTGAAAGATATTCTTCAATGGGAATATTCTTAAGTTCTTTGAAATCACAAATACCTATAATTCCTTGATTAACCACACCAGGTACCCCGATACCTAACACTTTAATATTCGGATACATTTTAATCAACATATCTATTACATCTTCAAACTCTACAAGTGTTATCTCATTATATTCTATCAATATTTCATATACATGAATACCGATCAGATTAGCCACAACACAAGATAAACGTTTTGACGTGCCTTCCATACGAGCATGTATTACAGCTACATAAGCATAGTTTTCATTATAAACAAAACGTCTTGCGGGTCTACCACCAGTTGATGCCTCTAGGTCTATTTCTACAACTTCACCTGTCGATAGCAATTCTTTTAGTATATTACCACAGGTTGCAACGCTAAGTCCGGTTGCTTTGGCGATGCTTGTTTTGGTGGAATACTCTTCCTTTTTTAGCGTGGATTTTACTAATTCAATATTAATTTGCTTTAGTTTTATGGAATTAGTTGTCATAATTTTTAATACCTCAACTTTCGTTAACACTTATCATAAGTTATATTTTAAATTGTTTTTTGTGATTTGTCAAGGGACATTGAATGAGTTAATTTTACGGACAAGCCCATTAGAGTTTGAATGAATAAGTTCAAGAGTACTTTCGATAAAGATGGTTCCTTAACTCGAAACAGAGAACATCTAGGAATTTATAATAAATTTCAACCATGAAATATTCTGATTTTGAATGCATATACTAAAGTATGTTACTAAATGAATACTTTAGTATAGTAAACAATTAGTTGACTTTAGACTCTGAAACGAGTGACAATATTGCGTTTTGCACTTTGAACCGCCTAGTAGTAAATATTTTGTTTACTTTGAATGTGAATTGGTATATAATATTAATAGAAGGAGGGGTGAATATGGACATTAAACAAATAGGAACAAATATCCTTTTTTATATAAAAGAACAAAATAAAACCCAAGTGGACTTGGCAAATGGGTTAGGTGCGTCAAAACAAGTGATTAATAAAATTGTAAAAGGTAAAAAAGCAATAAAAACAGATGAGCTTGTTGCGATATCAGATTTTTTAGGAGTATCGGTTGAAGAACTTATAAATACTGAAAAAGAGGTAACTGGAGGAGAATTAGAGGCTGTTCACTTATATGGAGAAATTAAGAATAAAAAGACTGCTGATTTTATTTTGACATTAGTACGTAATCTTTCAACTATGGAAGAGGAGTTGGCTGCTCATGAATTGCTCAAATAATAATTTAAGCGAAGATCTTATTAACCAAATAAATAAAGAAGTAGCCTTTATTAATCAAGAGTACTCACTAACTGCCCCAGGATATTTGAAGGATGAAATCTTTGAGTTGCTAGAAAAAGTAGGAACTCTGATATTTTACCCTATCGAAGAAGAAAATCTTTGGGGTATTTATGTTTTAAATAATGAAAAGCACTACTTTATTATTAATAGTTCTATTGAGCTTGAAAAACAAGTTTTTGCTGGTGCGCATGAACTGGCTCATACTTTAGATATAGCTAAAGTAAAATATGAAATAGTAACGGCTGATTTAATGACTGAGTATGTAAATCATAAAGAGTATGGAGCTGATATTAAGAAAGCGGATTTAGTTGCAAATAGATTTGCAGCTGAATTACTAGTAGGGAAAAAAACGCTTTTTGAAAAGTATAATGAATTACCTGAAACATATAATATATTAGCAAAAGTTGTGTTGTTATCAGATATTTTTCTTGTTCCTTATAAGACGATTGTTAAGAGGTTTGTTGAAACTGGACTGATTACTGATCGAAGCGAAATCAACTCTTTGCTTGAGATAAATGATAAGCAGATAAAAACTGTTGCTGAGAGATACGAATGTTGTAGAAGGAATTATGAAATCACAGAAGAAAGACGCCTTGGGGGGTATGTTAACAAAGCTTTAATGCTTTATGAACATGAACTTAGCACTTTTGAGGAACTTCAAAATAGGCTTGAATTACTGCAAAAAATACCTGAAGATTTTGGGGTTCAAGATGATAGCTTTGATTTATATGAATTCCTTCGTCGTGCTTCTGAGAGTTCAGAAGTGGAGGACGATTATGATGAGGAAGACTAGGAGTTCACTTATTGATACTGATATAATTCTTAAAATTGGTGAGTATAGAGGAGAAAAACTACTAAGAAAAATTCTATGTAGTTTTGGATATAATCTTTATTTACATGAATACGTAGTTCAAGAGGAATTGATATTTGGTGGATTAGCATTAGAACAACTTCATGAAATGATTGATTCAAATGAGATAATTGTAATGAGTGTATCAGATTTGAATGATGATGAATTAAATGAATACAATTCTACACTTCAATTATTAGCAAATGAAATGAAAGTGGATTTGCGAAGAAAAAGGGATCGTAATGCGGGAGAAGTAAGATCGATGGCGATGGCTTTTGCTAAAGATTTCGAATATTTTATATCAGACGATGGCGGTGCTAGAGTAGCAGCAAAAAAACATTTACAAAAACTCGATGGAACTTATTTACAAACAATCCGAATGAAAGATGTAATTCTCCATATCAGGGATAATGAAGAGGACCTGGGTATAAATCGGAAGATTGCAAAAAGGCTATATCTACATGGGACAAACTCCAATTTGGCGAGAACTCAGGATGAGTCCAGAGAACTTAAAAGAATTAGAGCAATTCTTAAAAATGAGTTTGATAATAATTTGTGGCCAAAAGAATAGCGATAAGTAAAAAAATTAATTAATAGTATGTTTAAATACATACTGTTTTTTGTGTGCGACGGGCAGTTGCACTTTTGTAGAATTTATTACAAAGATTGAATGTTAAAGGCAGCGACTACGATACCTAGGTAAAAACGAGTCTAGAGCCTGTAAATTCAATTTTCTCGAAGGTGAAAGTCCTTCTCT
>DAOVRZ010000104.1:0-20206 GCA_030627905.1 Halanaerobiales bacterium | reverse complement strand
CAATATTTTTATGTAATAGTAATTCATTGTCATACCCATTTTTCTGGTTTTTTATATTTCTTCAGATGTTCATAAGAAATCATTGCAATTCCCAGTTAAATTATTACAAATCACCTGCAAACTCATTATTTATTCCGAGAGACTATTTTATCCTTACAGATATCAGTATTTCCAGAACAATTTAAGTTTAAACGTGAATTATTAAATAATATATTTAGCTTATAAGCTAAATATATTATTTAATACGAGGAATTTTTTGGCGAATCGCGAATATCATGTAAGTAAACAAAAAAGAATACAAATGGGATATTTCATATAACGACTTACATGGTTTTTGGGGGGGAATAGGTATGAAAATGAATTACTATTACATAAAAATATTGCAGAAGTGAAAAAACTAGTTCGGCTTTAGCAAACTGGTTTTTTTGATAAATAATAAGATCAAAATTGAGCTAAATAAGTTTTTTAGAGAAAAAATAGATAAAGGATAAATATCATTCTATAATTAGGCAGGAATCCAAATAAATATATATAATATATTTATTATATGTTGTATGTGGTGCTTGTAAATTAATATATTTGTGTCATAAAATGGAGGGCTAGAGATGATTGGAGAGATTAATACAGAGATGAGTAAAATTCCTTATAACACTGGGGGAGAAGTGGGAAATTTATCACGGATTAAAGCTTTGTTATATCATCATATGAAACAAAATACAAATTCAAAGTTGATTGGAACACTTTATTTAAATCTTGGTAATATTTATCGTGATATTAAAAATTTCCCGTTAGCACATGAGGCTTGCAAACAAGCTCAAGAGTTTTTTAATGAGAAGAAAGATTTATTAAATCTGGCGAATGTTTTTTATCAGGAAGGGATTTTATTCTCGGAAGAAGGAAAAATACTTCAGGCAATGGGCAAGTGGCATCAGGTGCTGAAATTAATTTCAACTAGGGAACAAGATGAGGTTTTGCTTAAATCAAAGGCATCTTATGAGATTGGTATAGCATTACAGTTGAGTGGTGAATTAGAAGATGCTAGACGGTATATGGAAGATGCTGTATTGAATGCTGAGAGAATTGAACATATTGAACAGAAAGCCCGTACATTACATGGACTGGCGCAGGTATATTTTAAGTTAGGAGATATTAATAAGGCACTAAAACTGTATTGCCAAAGCCTTACTAAATTCAAAACTTTAAAAAATCAACATATGGTAGCTAGAGTTTCAAATGACATGGGATGTTTATATATGCAGAAAAGGGAGTTTAACAGAGCTATTAGTGCTTTAAAATATAGTTTGATGGTGCAAAAAGAATATAAAGATGTTAATGCAACAGATACATTGCTTAAATTAGCAGAAATATATTTGAAGATTGATGTGGAGGAAGTTCGATGCTATTGTAAAAAAGCGGTTGGATTATTATTAGAAAATTTTAAAAATAGGTTTTCGAAGGAGCAAGAAAAGCAACTGGCTCGTGGATTTTATGTGATGGGTCTGATTCATTTAGAAAAGGATGAAAAAGAATATATGTTGATGTTCTTGAATCAAAGTTTAAAAATTTATAAAAAACTTCGGATGAAAACACATTGGTTAGAAGTCTATCATATTTATCAAAAATATGGAAATAACAATGTAGAGCAAAAATTTAATGGGATCCATGAACTAGTTCATGGATTAGCTCGGTATGAGAAATTAAAAATTATATAATTTAAGTGGGCAAATAAACTTGACAATTATTTTTGATATGTTATAATATTTTATAAAAGAATACGTTCTCACATTTTCGCGAAAAGTGAGGATAGAGGTGCAGATAAGAAAGAGTAGAGAAAGGGAGTCAGGGAGACTGTGAACTTTCTTAAAAGGTCTTACTGCCGAAGTGAATGACATTAACCCAGATGTCATTTGCTGGGTCAGTATTGAATAAGTACTGGACTGTCACTACTTATGCTGGTGAGTAGTGGAGAGCTATCTTCAGAATAAGCGAGGAGGTTTATATTTGCGCAAATACGATCTCTCCTCAATTCTGATTTTTAAGCTCTCATTATATGAGAGCTTTTTTATTTGCAATAGTCTGAAGTAAAATATTGAGGAGGAGAATAATATAATGGAGCATTTTGGATTATTATCATTAATTCCGCCATTGTTGGCGATATTTTTAGCCTGGAAGAGTCGTGAGGTTTTAATTTCGTTATTTATTGGGATCTATGTAGGTGTACTCATTTTAAATAACTGGAATCCTTTTATTGCATTCTTTAGGACTTTAGATCAGTACATTGTAGGTTCTGTAGCTGATTCATGGAATGCTGCGATTTTAATATTTCTTTTAACCTTAGGTGGAATGGTTGGTATCATTAATCGTTCAGGGGCAACAAATGCGGTTGCTAATTTTATTACCAGAAGAGCTTCAACTGCTAAAAGTGCACAGATGGCAGCCTTCTGGATGGGAATTCTAATCTTTTTCGATGATTATGCTAATTCTTTGATTGTAGGGACAACTATGCGTTCTATTACTGATAGGATGAAGATATCTAGGGAAAAGTTAAGCTATATAGTTGACTGCACTGCAGCGCCTGTGGCAAGTATGGCCTTGATTTCTACCTGGATTGGTTATGAGATGGGGTTAATTCAGAAAGCTTTTGATAAATTAGGGCTTGCTCAAAATGTTTATACTACGTTTTTGCAGACAATTCCATTTCGTTTTTATAGTCTATTTGCACTGGTATTTTTGTTTCTTATCATATATTTAGGAAGAGATTTTGGGCCTATGTATCGGGCAGAGATCAGAGCTCGTAAGACTGGTAAGGTTTATCGTGATGGCTCAAGTCCTTTGGTTTCCAAAGAATTCGAGGAGATGGTATTACCAGATACTCCATTAAACTGGTATCATGCATTTTTGCCAATTATTACAGTACTCGTGGTGACTATGATAGGTCTTTGGTATAATGGGGGAGGTTTAACTGGGATTGGTATTCAAAAAGCGTTTAGTGACGCCGATGCTAGTGTGGTTTTACTCTGGGCGTCATTTGCGGGAACAATTGTTGCTGGCCTTACAGCTCTTATAA
Organism: Halanaerobiales bacterium; assembly: GCA_030627905.1. GTDB lineage: Bacteria > Bacillota > Halanaerobiia > DY22613 > DY22613 > JAGMES01. The sequence continues at coordinate 17,139 of DAOVRZ010000104.1, read as the reverse complement.
AAAGAGTATTAAGTTTAAACGAGATTATGGAAGCATGGATGAGTGGAGTTAAATCATTAGCTGTTGCAGGTGGTATTCTCATTTTGGCTTGGTCTTTGGGCGATGTTATTGAAGCATTGGGCACAGCTAATTATTTGATAGGGTTAGCAGATGGTGTAATTCCTGTCTTTTTAGTACCTACAATGATGTTTCTTTTGGCCTCCTTTGTGGCGTTTGCGACAGGAACTTCATGGGGAACTAATGCGATTATGATGCCATTAGCGATTCCTCTAGCGGTAACTTTAGGCGCTCCTTTGATTCCTACTATTGGTTCAGTTTTGACAGGTTGTGTTTTTGGAGATCATTGTTCACCAATTTCAGATACAACGATTATGTCATCAACTGCTTCTGGTTCTGATCATATGGACCATGTACAAACTCAATTACCTTATGTTTTATCAACAGGAATTATTGCTATCTTGGTGGGCTTTATTCCAGTAGGGTTGGGAGTACCATTCTGGGTTATCTTGCCTGTGGGCTCCTTAATTATATTTGGAGTTATAAGGAAGTTTGGCCGTCAAGTTGAAAGTATTTGAATACTCTCAAAACTTCAGTGGGAGACCACTTCTTGAAGGGGCAAAAACGTTGCTGGGAAATATCCCTAATGCAACTTATTTTTGCTACCTTTTCATTCGTGTATAACCCTAGCTAAGTAATTATTAAAATGAGTACTCTACCCCCAGTTTTATAAAAGTGGCGGTATAATCTTTATCTGGGTCAAGATGGTTTGTGTTTCTTGCATGGCCGATTTCGGAGAAAATTTCTTGATTATCAGATAGTTTATAGCCAAGTCTAAAAGAAATTTTATGTTTTGTCCATTTATTAGCTTCTTGATTTTGGGATTGATATTGGAGATATAGAGATGGTTTATAATGGCTGGATGGATGATCTAAGTTAGCTTTAAATAGGTGATTTTGATTTAAAATACGATTTTGCTCTAGGGTATGAGTTAGAGTACCGTTATAGCTATATTGCAGATAATTGAATTTGTTTTCCCATGACAATGTATGACTGAGTTGATTTAGGGTTTGGGTTTTTTGAGAGTCAATTTGATATTTAAAGAGGTTTAGATTCTTAAAATAGTTGAGGGTTACACTGGATTTTAGCTTTTCATTGTCAGTCATACAGGTACCCAGAATCCAGACATTTTTCAGATTCGAATGTGAAAGGCTTATATTAAAATGATCTGTGATCTGATAGCTGATACTATACGTATTAGTTAGTATATCTGTGTCTTGATATATTTCGTCATTTTCCTTTAAAAAAACTTGTTTTTTGTCTTGTTCTATCTGATAGGATAGATTAAAGTTTTGAATTGGATAGCTTATTCTAAGGCGTGAGTCCTGATCAGTATTGATTACTGTATTGGAGTTGATTTCTATCATCTCTGCTGCTCCTTCTAGTTGGATCTGGTAAGGTAGAATAAAAGATGAATTAAGATCATAGAATAGGGTTCTAGATTGAATAGAAGGATTGAAGAAATAAATATAATTACTTCGAGTGTTGATATATTTATTTGGAGAAGCGATTAACATTAAAGCCAGACGCCTTTGAGATTCTTCAAAACTGGCGTCAAAAGGTTGATAATAGTCAATATTGCCATTTAGGGTTATACCAGTAAAAGGACGAAAAGTCATATCAGTATTCCATTCTCGAATCCAGTACTCTCCGTAAAACGGGATAATTTCGGGATATTGTTTGTATTCACTATTTAATCGTAAAGAAGGATCCTTAATTTTTAAAATTACTGTACCTTTTTCAGGATTTTTCAAAGAATCTTTCAATGTTAATATAATCTTATCTGTAATCTGATAATTCCAACCTAATTGATAGTCCAAATCTGTAATTAATTCTCCCCATTCTTCAATTGAATTGGTATTCAACGATAGAGAAAAAGAATGCTTATCATTAAACTGATAGCTAAGTTTAGATTCTGCAGATTGGCTGATGGTTTTGGCCCAATCTTCTCCTTTGATAATTTGTGTCAGATTCAAATCTGCGCTCCATTGAGAGTCGAACTTATAATCACCAGAAAACTGATGTTTTTTACCTGCGACAACAGAAACCACTCCTACACCTGTGAAATCAGGGGTTGCAGTAGTAAATTGGTAATTTAGATGAGTAATTGGGGTAAAATAATTTAAATTTAAATTTCCTGCATAATCAAAATCATTTTCGGATAAGTTTGTACGGACATATTCGCCTGAAAGGTTTAGTGGTCCTTTATTGATATTAATAGTAGACCCATAGTAACGATTATGGATAATTTCCTTATCTTCTTCTAAAAAATTATTATCATCAATTCTTTCAACTGTGACTTCCTGTTTATCATCTAAATAGAATATGCTCATATTACATCCCGGCCACTGTTTGAAATTATATTGATAATACCCACCTGTTAACATATCATTGATAGATTCTCCGATTGGAATAAAGTTATATTTCACTTCGACAATAGAACCATAATGTAATGGGATTAGAAATTTCAATTCGCCAGAGATATAATTTAATTTATAGTCAACATATCGTCTGAGTTTTTCGCCCTGTAAAAAGACAATTTCACTATATTCAACTACATCTCCTTCGATTGAATTGAAGAGAGAGTAGGATATTTCAGATTCATTGATTATTGTAAAAGTCTTGCTTTTAGGTTGAAAAAGTTTTTTTCCATGAAACAAGTGAAAAGTTTGATCTTTACGACTGGTTTTGAATCCATCTAATTTTTGCGTACTGAAACTTGTTTTCAAGTTTGGAATTTTTAAATTATAAGGCTGATATTCGATGATCCAGTCTTGATTTTCTAAAGAAAAAGTTATAGTGGATTCATCAGTATTATTATAAAAAATCATTGATTCTAGATCAAAGGAATTTATCATACCTTCTAGATTTAAATCTATTTCATAATCATAGTTTAAGCCTGAACTTAGGCCATATTGGGTGATTAGGCTAGTTTCATTTCCTGTTATATCGGCATGTCCTAGAAGAAGATTTACCTTACCATAGTAGATTAGATCAATTTCAGGCCATGCTGCCCTTACAGGGGTAGAGGATAGAAGAGAATGAATAATATACATGATTAAGAAAAAATAGATAGCAGATTTGATTGCTCGTTTCATAATGTACACCTCTTCTAGTTGTTAATATATATACAATATTAGACAAAATTATTCAAAAACCTTTTTATAAAAATAAAAGGGTGCGCATCTGCGCACCCTGATGTACCTTTAGGAATTAGTGAGTACAAGCGTAAGCATCTAAGAGACCAGCGCCTTGATTATTAGCGATGTCGCCTAAATCAATTGCAGTACTCATCATTTTACTCTTAACTTGATCTGGAGTCATATTTGGGTTAGCATCCAGAATCAAAGCTGCGATACCAGCAGCAATAGGAGTAGCCATAGAAGTACCGGACATATCTTGATAATAACCTTGTCTCCATTTACCATTTCTGTCATTCTTAGTACTCATGATGTATGTACCAGGTGCACAGATATCAGGCTTAACCAAACCGTCGAATGTTGGACCACGGCTGGAGAAGGAAACTACTGCATCATCAGAAGCATTAGCAGTTTGTTGGTCATAAGTAGCACCAACAGTGATGATGGAAGGTTCGAGACCTGGAGTACCGATAGTACCAGCTTCTGGACCTTCGTTACCAGCAGCGATTAATACTACTAAACCAGCATCCCAAGCAGCAGCTACAGCTTGACAAACTGGATCATCAATATAAGATAAAGTAGCAGTTCCACCTAAGGACATAGAAACAACATCGATACCATAAGTATCTTTGTTATCAATACACCACTGAACTCCAGCAACAACGCCTGACCAGCTACCAGAGCCAGCACGGTCAAGAACTTTAACGCCAACTAAATTTGCTTCATAAGCAGGGCCTTTGTAAAGTCCACCACTCATTAAACCGTTACCAGCAGCGTCACCAGCACAGTGAGTACCATGACCGTTATCATCGTAAAATGCAGTATTAGTATTTATGAAGTCTTTGAAAGCAACCAAACGGCCTTCGAAGTCTGGATGAGGTGCAATACCAGTATCAACGATAGCGATAGTAACGCCAGCACCAGTGTAACCAGAAGCCCAAGCAGCTTCATAATTAGCAGCAGTTTTGGAAAGATCTAAAGTAGCATGCATTTCGCCATCTAAAATAATACTTTTAACATTAGGATTCTTAGCTAAAGCGTTGATAGCTTGAGCTGGTAGTGCAGCAGCTTTACCATTGATTACCCATAGGTTATCATGCTTAACAACTCCACCCATACCATTCAAATTACCAGTTTGACCTGGTTGGAATGTTACGATAACATTGATTAAACCATTATTTTCGCCCATTGCTTTTGTAACAGCTGGATCTACCTTTGCAGCACCAACAATACCACTAATTAATAACAGAGCCAAAGCTAAAAAAATAAATATTCTACGCATGAGACGTCCTCCTCTTTTTTTTATTCTCTACTACCGTCATGCCATTTCCTACATCTTTTTTCTTGCCACTCTTCGCGAAGGAGTGTAAAAAAAATAAGGTACATGCATATTATACCATAAGTTTTATTATAAGTCAATCGAAATTTTATAAAAAATATAAAATACGTAACTATAAAGATTTAATAATAAATTATAAAGATAACCCATTATTTGTAAAATTGAACTTTGAATATTTCACACCTTTTTTTAGGTATTTACTTTTAATTATATTGAAATTTAGCTAATCAAATGGTACAATTTACTTAGATGAATATGGAATTAAAAATTATTTGTGGATCATTCAAAAAAATGATTATAATACTAAATATTAGAAGCAGAGGAGGCAATAATGAAAAATTTAGAGAAAAAGTTCAAGTTAGATAATCTAATCACTCTTATGAAGGAAGAAGCGAATTCGATGAACACAGAAAAATACGTGGCAAAAATAGCAAAGCATCATCGTATTCAAAATTCACCTGGTTTTGATAATGCACTTAATGAGATGGTTTCAGTATTATCAGAATCCGGAGTGATGACTCGTGTTGAGTGTTTTAAATCTGATGATCAAACCTTTTATCAGGATTATGTGACTCCAGGTGGATGGGTTGGAAGAAAAGGAAAAGTATCCTTAAAGGAGAATGGTGAAATTTTAGCTGATTTTACTGTAAACCCTATTCAGTTAATTCAGCGGAGTTGTTCGACAGAAGGAAAAGAAATTCTTGAGGTTTATGTTATCGATGATATAGATGAAGTGTTAAAAGAGAAACCAGATTTAACTGGTAAGATGATTCTCACCAATCTGAATGTACATAAGATTAAAGATTTGATTCTTGACCCATTAGGGGCAAGAGGGATTCTCTTTGATGGAATGCATTCATTTGAAGGTCGGGATGCTGATGAAATGAAAAGTGCTCGACAATATACATCTTTCTGGTGGCAGGGAGATGAAATACCTACTTTTGGTTTTGTACTAAGTCCTGTTATGGGCCAAAAATTGAGAGAACGGTTCAATAGAGGGGAACAAGTGTTTGTTGAATGTGAAGTGGAAACAGAATTTTTGAATAACACATTAAAAGTACTTCATGCATGTATCCCTGGGAAGACAGATAAAAATTTACTCTTAGTTGGTCATATCTGCCATCCCTACCCATCTGTAAATGATAATGCTTCAGGTGCAGCAGCAGGGGTAGAAGTTATGTGCTTTGTACAAAGGTTGATTCAGGAAAAGAAACTTCCCAAGCTAGATAGAGGTATTGAACTGATTCTTGTTCCAGAGTATAGTGGTACTTTTGCTTTTCTTGATAGATATATTAAGGAAAGAAAATATTTAGCTGGTGTAAATCTGGATATGGTAGGAGAAGATCAAAAGAAGTGTGGTAGTACATTATTAGTTATCGCGCCACCTTTAGGACTATCTGGATTATCTGGGGATTTGTTATACCATTTATTAAAAGAAGTAAGCCGTGATCATGATTTTCAAATCAAGAAGTCTCAGTTTATGGGCGGAAGTGATCATGCGATACTTACAGATCCATTAGTAGGAATTCCGTGTCCTATGTTGATCCAACAACCTGATCAATATTATCACACTGATCAGGATACATTGGATAAACTGGATCCTGTGATTTTAAAAGATGTAACATTATCTTCAGCAATTTACCTTTACTATCTTGCTAATGCTCATTTAAAAGAGGTTGAAGAGATCATGGGAATTTATCAGGAAGGTTTTATTGAAACTTTAAACATAGAGATGGAAGAATTTATAAAAAAGGTAAAGGCAAGTGCTGATCAACAGGCAGTATCTGAGGATTTAGTGTCTATGTGTACTAGGCGGATTGACAAAATTATTGAGACTTACCTTATGGTTGGGGATTACTTTGAAAAGTATATTATTGCAGAAGAACTCAATGATTATAAAAAGTTTAGTCTCAATTGGCAGAAAGACTGTCAGAGCGAAGGAAGTAGATTGATTGATGAAATAGCTCACTTATGTAAGGAAAGCATGGGATTAGATATTACCTTGAAGAAAAGTAGTATAGGTCTGTCGGAGTTAAATGATGTAGAAAAAGAATTAGCTCAAATTATTCCTAAACGAAAATATTGGGGATTTAGCACTTTGAGTCAGAAACGTCATTTGATTGGAGAAGAGCATTTGCCTTATATTTGGAAACTGATTGAAGAAGATAGTAATTATATCTCAGTTCTAGCTCAGTATTTTGCAGATGGACAACGAAATCTCTTAGAAATAGTAGAATTAATAGAGATTGAGACGAGAGAGCGGAAATCGAAATTTATTCGAGACTTTTTTAGATATTTGCAGGAGATGGGTTCAATAGAAGTATAATGATAAATCTACTAAAAATATACTTTTTGGTGAGAAAATTGGTGGAACTGTTCATGCTGCTCTGGGGGTCGCTCCAAAAGAGACAGGTGGTAATAATGAATCAGGAAGCCATTGGGATACGTTATGTGATATGAATGTAGACGGAGAATTATTTTATAAAGATGGAAAGTTTCTTATCTAGGATATTTTTTTAAGAGATGGCGCTAGTGCCATCTCTTTTTTTGTGTTGATAATCATTAAGCAAATAAAAGCCTATCTTCCATTAAGTTCTCTCCACTTTTTTCTGATGTGGCTTTAAAGTGGGAGAAGAGTTTGGATACTGTGAGATTCTTTTTTTCTTTTCCAGAAAAATCTAGAATTATTTTTCCTTGATGGAGCATTATTAAGCGATCGCCAAACTTTATGGCTTGTTCTAAATTATGTGTTACCATCAGTGTAGTTAATTTCTTTTCTACCACCATTTGATGGGTTAGATGTAAGACCTGCTCTGCTGTTTTAGGATCGAGGGCAGCTGTGTGTTCATCTAAAAGTAGTAGTTTAGGTGATATGATAGTTGCCATCAATAATGTTAGAGCTTGACGCTGGCCTCCAGAAAGAAATTTAACTGGAAGATTCATTTTATCTTCTAGCCCTAGATTTAAAGGAGCTACTAGTTGACGAAATGGTTCTAATTTTTTCGGATGTAATGCACGTTTAAAGGAAAGGGTTTTTCCCTTATTTAGAGCAAGAGATAAATTTTCCGCAACAGTTAGACCTGGTGCGGTGCCTAATAATGGGTTTTGAAATACCCGGCTAATCCACTTGGCTCGTTGATGTTCTTTTAAATGGGTAATGTTTTTTCCTGAAAGAAAGATCTGGCCTTGATCAGGTGGAAATTGACCAGAGATGAGATTGAGCATTGAAGATTTACCTGCTCCATTACCACCAATGATTGTTATAAAAGAATCTTCCTTGACTTTTAGATTTAGATTAGAAAAAACTTGGGTTTCTGTAATAGTATCAGGGTTAAAAGTTTTGCTGATCTGGTTAAGCTTTAACATTTATACCGCCCCCTTTTACTAACTTATTGACTGATTTAATCCATCTGGTCTGTGGTATAATTAAAGCTAGAATAACCAACAGTGAAGTAATTAGTTTTAAATCAGATGGAGCGATGCCTAAATTTAAGGAAGCTCTAATGGCAGCGCGATAGAGAATAGAACCGATTAAGACAGCAGTTGTAGCCTGAGAAAATCTTTTTGTTCTGAAAACGGCTTGACCCAGAATGACAGAAGCCAATCCAGTAACAACAGTTCCGATTCCCATTCCTACATCAGCAAAGCCTTGCAATTGTGCAACCATTGCTCCTGAGAGAGCAACTAAGCCATTGGAGGTAGCAAGACCTAACAAAATCATCCATGTAGGATTGACAGCCAGATTTGTTGCCATCTGTTGATTATCTCCAGCGGCTCTCAATGTTAAACCAAGTCTAGTTTTAAAAAGTTGATCTAAGAGCAGTTTAATTGTTAGAGTGATAATGAATAAAATAATTAAATTAGAATAAGGCCCATTAAATATTTTATGAAATTGGCGAAAGATTGTTGGTTTAGCTAATAAAGGGATGTTGGCCCTTCCCATAACTCGAAGATTGATAGAATAAAGACCGATCATAACCAATATTCCCGATAATAAATTCGAGATTTTAAATTTGGTGTGTAAAATACCAGTACATAAACCAGCTAAAATTCCAGCTATTACTGCAAAGATCAAACTTATAGCAGGATGAACGCCATTAAAGATAAGTATAGCAGAGACAGCAGCTCCCAAAGGGAAACTGCCGTCTACAGTAAGATCAGGAAAATCCAGAACACGATAAGTAATGAATACTCCCAGGACTAAAATTCCAAAGATCAACCCATGTTCTAAAGAACGAATGATAAAATATGTCATTTTCCATCACCTGCTTTGATCAGCTCTGCCTGTGCTTTGAGCTCAGTAGGAATTGTGATGTTAAGGGTTTTTGCTGTATCTTCATTGATAACTAAAGTTAAGTTTTTTAAACTTTCAATAGGAAGACTTGATGGATTAGCTCCATTGAGAACTTGTACAGCCATTATGCCTGTTTGGTATCCAAGTTCCCAGTAATCAATTCCTAATGTCGCAAGGGCACCTGCTTTTACGTGAGCTGCTTCAGAGCCAATAACTGGAACGCTCATTTGGGTAGCTGTATAAGTTATAACTGGCATCGCAGATGCAACCAGATTATCAGTAGGTGTGTATATTACATCTACTTTTTTGACCAATTGTTCAACTGCCATCTGTACTTCTGTTACATTGGTCACAGTAACTTCTGATAGTTTTAACCCATGGTCCAAGCATGCTTTGCGAGCTAATTCCACTTGAATCATAGAATTTATCTCTGATGCGTTATAGATAACCCCAACTTTTTTAGCGTTTGGTAATAGTTCAGTAATTAAAGAAAACTGCTCATCAATCGGTGTCATATCAGTTGTTCCAGTGACGTTATTTCCAGAAGATTGGAGTGATGCTGCCAATCCACTGGCAACTGGATCAGTAACTGCAGTTATCAAAATTGGAATTTTTGATGAGGCATTTAACGCCGCCTGAGCAGTTGGAGTAGCAATAGCCAAAATTAAATCTTTCTTATCACGAACAAATTCTTCACTTATCATGCTAGCAATGGAAAGATCACCTTGTGCTGAATGAATTTCTATATCTAAATTTTTGCCATCTTCAAAACCGTTGTCTGCTAGTGCCTTAATAAAGCCATCTCTAGCAGCATCAAGAGCTGGATGTTCAACAATTTGTGTAATTCCTATAGAAACAATTTCATCTTTCCCAATACCGATTACTGACATAAGACTAATTAGAATTGCCAACAACAACAGAACCATACTACTCTTTCTTAACATTTTTATCTCCTCCAATGAAATATTTGCAGCATGGGAGGAGGCGCTTATGCGCAAGGGAAAAAACAGAAAATCACTACTGTATATATGCATTTTTTCTAAAAAATAACAAAAGCATTCCATAAGAAAGAAGGAATGCTTAAAATACAGCTTATCTAGTTCCTCCTACCGTTCTACCATTCTACCCATACTGCTTGCAATGATTATATAAAAGAAAATAATATTTGTCAAGATATTATTGGATAACATTTTTGGAATGAAAATATTACTCAACAACATGTATTGATCTATGACCAATACCAATAACTACGTCATTTAAATGAACTAGTCCAATTCCAAAGAAGGCAGCAACACTCAGATGTTCACCAGAGCGGCAAATAGCTATTTTACCTCCTACATTGAATCCTTCAGCTCTTGGACTAATTTGTGCTAAGGCTTCTTTAGCAGCACCAGCAACTGCACCTTCACCGATATGAGTTTCTGGGATGACACCTTCTCGTTTTGCAGCGATAATGGTTCTTTCTATGATCTTACGGATTGAGGTAATATAATCGCCGCCAAAATCTACAGCAGCCGCAATTATTGTTTCTTTTTTAAGTTCTTTTTTAAGTAAATTTTCTTCTTCACGAGATGAAAGGGCCAGTTTGATCGTAGCTTTTGCAACTTCAACACTCGTTATAATCATATGAACACTTCCCTTCATTGAATTACTTATGTTTATTTTATATTATATCCTTTTTAAGAAGTAAAATCAAAGAATATTTCCCACATGTAATTGCGAATAATCATATCTGATTTTCACAAAAACTAAGTGTGAAAGGAGAGATGATCTTATTATGATTTCATATCAAGTATTTATTTTTGAACTGATCGATTTATGTGAAAAATTCGGAATGGAGTGGAATTGGTTAGATGATGACAAGGGAAGAGGTCTTCAAGTAGATATGAGCACGATAGATGAATTTAGCCGACATAGATTTATAAGGGAGACACGGAAGTTGAAAAGGGATTTTTTGAGAATATATTAGGGAGAGTGAGAGCTTTGGGCTCTCCTTTTTTTTTTCTTCTTTGTTATTAATAAGTATTTTAATATTTTCTTTATTATAGAAAAAAGAAGGAATTTGGAAAGAAATGACGAATTTTTTAGAGTCTCCAATTTTTAAAAAATATATAATATGGAGTGATTCGTATGAAATATCAAATTAAAATTAGTGTTGTTATTACTCTCATGCTTTTTTTCGCTACATTCAGTATTTTTGCTTCTGAATTAACTACTCTTACAAAAAATGAAGATGAAAAGAGATTCCACTATGAATTATGTGATGGAAAATTAATTTTTGATTTTTTTGAACCGGATATTCCTCAGTTTTATGAATTATCCTATGAACCTGATATTCAGGGTGCTTATGATATTTTAGAAAAAATTCTTAAAAATTATTGTAATCAGATTCTACATCTTGAGAAATTGGAACAATATCGATATGAAGATGAAAATAGAATTAGATATATGAATGAATCTACATATTTACAATTAACGAAAATATTAGGCAAAGTAGTTTTTAGAGATGAACAGAATAAGAGAAAAAAATTTAGTGAAGCATTTGCTTTTTTAAATGTACAAAAGTTCTTTGAAAAGCTTGATGTGAAACTTCGAGATGATTTAAAAATTGAATATATTCCTGCAATTGGAGGGGTGAACTATAGACAATTTGTTGAAGGAGTTCTGTTGTCTAAAATTACTGCAAGAGGGATTTACATTGAACCGTCAGACAGGGGGATTCATTATTTTGTATATAACATTTTAAATTTTAAAAAAATAAGTTCAATTCCAAAGTCAAAAGTATTATCACCTTTAGAAGCACTAGAAAAGTCTTCTGATGAATTGGAAGTATATTATAATAATCCTCCTTATGTAGTAACTTTTACAAGGGTGATTCCTGTATATTTGTGTGAAGATGGTGAAGCAATTCCTGCTTGGGAGTTTACTTATTATTTAGCTGACCGTAAAATGCATTCATTTTGTCTTGATGTCCGAAAAGGGGGGATTGTTGTTTTGAAAGGACAAAGGTGAAGCCTATACCTATTACTTTCGGAAAAAAGTTTAACTAATCATAATAAATTCATCACACCGTCTTGACACGCACAATATATTATGGCATAATAATAAGAAGTTTTAATAAGAATTTTATCAATAAAAAAGCGTTGATGGAGAGAGTAGATTTCTCAAGACACTTCACATAGCGAATCAGGGATGGTGGAAGCCTGATGAAGATGAGAAATTGAAAATCACTCCTGAGCTGGGCACTGAAAGCTTAAAAAGTAAGTGTTCCCGGAGTGGCTACCGTTAATAGGCTTAATGAGTGGGATAGTGTAAAACTTTTATTAAGTTAGCACTTCCAATCAGGGTGGTACCGCGAGAGATAGTCTTTCGTCCCTTTGTTGTGGATGAAAGGCTTTTTTATTTTAAAAATTTAAGAGAATATTTATTAAAGGGGGATTGGTTATGGCCAAGTTTAAAGAAGTAAACTTAAAAAATTCTGTGAACGATCGTGAAAATGAAATATTGCAATATTGGCGTGATAATGACATTGCTACCAAGAGTGTAACCAGTAAAGAAGGAAAACCACAATTTGTATTCTTTGAAGGACCTCCTACTGCTAATGGTAAGCCAGGGATTCATCATGTTCTGTCCAGAACATTGAAAGATTCAGTTTGTCGTTATAAGACTATGCAGGGTTATCAAGTTAATCGGAAAGCTGGTTGGGATACCCATGGTCTGCCTGTTGAGATCGAGGTTGAGAAGCAACTTGGTTTATCATCTAAGAAAGATATTGAGGAATATGGCCTCAAAGGTTTTAATGAAAAATGTCGTGAATCTGTTTGGACTTATGAAGGGCTTTGGAAACAGATGACTGAAAGAATTGGATACTGGCTGGATATGGATAATCCATATATTACATTGGATAATAATTATATTGAGTCTGTATGGTGGATCTTAAAGAGATTTTTTGATGAAGATTTGATCTATGAAGGTCATAAGATCATGCCATATTGTCCACGTTGTGGAACTCCATTAGCTTCTCATGAGGTTTCTCAAGGATATAAAGATGAAACTATTGATTCTATATATATTAAGATGAAAGTAAAGGGTAAAGATAACGAATATTTCTTAGTTTGGACTACTACTCCATGGACATTGCCATCTAACTTAGCTCTTTGTGTAAATCCAAAGTTAACTTATGTGAAAGCTAAAGTGACTGTTGATGAATCTAAAGAAGAGTATTATTATTTGGTTAAAGAAAGACTGGGTGTTCTATTAGGAGATCCTGAAAATTATGAAGTTGTTGAAGAGATGACAGGTAAAGAACTGGAAGGTATTGAGTATGAACAATTATTACCATTTGTCGAAGTAGATGAAAAAGCCTGGTTTGTAATCTGTGGTGATTTTGTTACTAATGATGGTGGTACTGGTATTGTGCATATTGCACCTGCTTTTGGTGAAGATGACTATCAAGTTTGCCGGAAATATGGTCTGCCTATCGTTCAACCTGTTGATAAAGAAGGTAAGTTTACTGAGGAGATTACTCCATGGGCTGGAATGTTTGTAAAAGATGCTGATCCAAAGATCATTCGTCATTTGAAAGAACAAGGTTCTTTATTCCAGCGCGAACGGATGACCCACTCCTATCCACATTGTTGGAGATGTCAAACACCGCTTCTCTATTATGCTCGGAAGTCCTGGTATATCAAGACTACAGCATATAAAGAGCGGATGATCGCTGCAAATAATAAGATTAACTGGTATCCACCTTATGTTGGTGAAGGTCGCTTTGGTAACTGGTTAGAGAATATGATTGATTGGTCTTTATCCCGTGACCGTTATTGGGGTACACCATTAAATATCTGGAAATGTGAAGAATGTGGTGCTTTGGCTTCTGTTGGTTCTCGTCAGGAATTAGCAGAACGAGCAATGGAAGATGTAGATCCAGAAACAATTGAACTACATAGACCTTATGTGGATGATGTTCATCTTAAGTGTGAATGTGGTCATACAATGCATCGGACTCCAGAAGTTATTGACTGTTGGTTTGACTCTGGTTCTATGCCATATGCTCAATGGCATTATCCATTTGAGAACAAAGAAAACTTTGGTCAATTATTCCCAGCTGACTTCATCTGTGAAGGAATTGATCAGACTAGAGGTTGGTTCTATTCCTTACTGGCAATATCTACATTCTTATTTGATGAACCAGCATATAAAAATGTAATGGTTAACGATATGGTACTGGATAAGAAAGGGCAGAAAATGTCCAAATCCAGAGGAAACGCTGTTGATCCTTGGGAAATGCTTGACAAATTTGGTGCAGATGCTACTCGCTGGTATCTATTAGCTGTTTCCCCAGCATGGACTCCAACTAGATTTGATGTAGATGGCTTAAAAGAAGTAGCTCTTAAATTCTTTGGGACATTGCAAAATGTTTACTCTTTCTTCACACTTTATGCCAATATAGATGGTGTGAATCCTGCTGACTTTGACGTATTAGTTTCAGAGCGTGAAGAGATCGATCGTTGGGTTATTTCTCGTTTGAACAGTCTGATTAAATCTGTAGATGAAAATATGGCAGTTTATGAGTTAACAAAAGTAGTAAGAGCTATTCAAGAGTTTGTAATTGATGATCTTTCAAATTGGTATGTTCGTCGTTGTCGAAGCAGATTTTGGGCACCAGATCTTGATACTAATAAAAAATCAGTATATCGGACTCTGTATGAAGTACTTCTTACAACTGCTAAACTGATCGCACCTTTTGCACCATTTATGGCAGATGAAATGTTTATGAACTTAACTCATGGTAACGAGGGTTCAATTCATTTATTAGATTATCCAACCCATGTTGAATCTTATATTGAAAAAGATTTAGAAGCTCATATGGGTCTGGTTATGGATATTGTATCATTAGGTCGGGCTTGTCGAAATTCGGTTCAGATCAAAGTTCGCCAACCATTGAATAAGATTTTAGTTGATGGTGGGAGAAGAGAGATGTTAGAACTAATGGAGAATCTGGTTAAAGAAGAGTTGAATATCAAAGATGTTCACTATATCGAGAACTTAGATGAATATGTTAATTATCAAGTTAAACCTAACTTTAGGGTTCTTGGTCCAAAATATGGTAAGATCATGAAAGCTATTGCTGGAGTTTTAGGTAAAGCTAATGCTGCAGAGATTATTCAAACTTTGCGGAGCGAAGGTGTAGTGACTATTACTGTGGAGGGTCAAGAGATTCCATTGACAGAAGAAGATTTAGATGTACGTGTTCAAGAACGTGAAGGTTTTACTGTTGAAATGAACAACCAGAACTTCGTGATACTTGATACTGAGTTAGATGAAGAATTGGTTGAAGAAGGTCTTGCAAGAGAGATCATTTCAAAAGTTCAAACAATGCGTAAAAATTCTGATTTTGATATCATGGATCATATCAAAATTGAATTTGTCAGTGATGTAGAAGTGGCAGAAGCAATTGAGAAACATTTAGAGTATATTAAAGACGAGACTCTTGCAGAACAAATTGAAAGAATTGTTGAAGAAGCTGATGACTTTGAGAAATGGGATATCAATGGGCATCAGACATTTATCAAGGTTGTGCGAGTTTAAGATTCTCATTAATGTAATACCCCTGTCTTTTTTAAGATAGGGGTATTGCATTTTGAGTTTTGTGTAAAAACGATGGGTAAAGGTAAATTTGTTTTAGCTTTTATAAATTAGATAGTAGTTGTACAATATAAATACAAGTAGAGGTGATAGCAATGGAGTTTTCATTGAACTTCCCTCAAAATATTGTTTTTGGTGAAAATACTTTGGAGAAATTGGGGGAGCTAACGAAAGTTTATGGAACAAAATGTTTCATAGTCAGAGGTCATAAGTCTGTAGAATTTTCGGGTGTTTTAGATGAAATAGAGGTTAGTTTGAAAAGTAATGGAATTAAGTGTGCTGGGTTTTATAAAGTAAAAGGCGAGCCTGATTGTAGCATGGTTGATGAAGTGAGAAAATTAGTCGAAATTGAAGGAGTGGACTTTATCATTGGAGTTGGTGGTGGAAGTGCTCTGGATGTGGCAAAAGCAGCAGCTGGATTATTAGGACAGTTATTGCCTACAGTAGATTATTTAAATAAAACTCCGTTTCAGTATAATGGATTACCTTTTATTGCTATACCTACGACAGCTGGAACAGGAAGTGAGATTACCTTAAATTCGGTTCTATATAATCCTACCAACGGTAATAAAAATAGTATTGCTGATCCAAAATTTCAACCAGTGCTAAGTATAGTAGATCCTATCCTTACATATGGAATGCCTCCGAAGATAACTGCATCAACAGGTATGGATGCGTTAACCCATGCAATTGAATCATATACGTCGAAAAGCGCAAATCCATTAACTATGTCGTTAGCGGAAAAAGCAATTGAGCTAATTGGGAAAAGTTTAATGAAAGCAGTAAACGTTGGAAATGATGTTGAGGCTAGACGAGATATGGCTATGGGGAGTATGATTGCGGCTTTAGCGTTTGCACAAACTGGAGTTGGTATTGCTCATTCGATCTCACATCCTTTGGGAGCTATCTTTCATATATCTCATGGAGTTGCCAATGCGATATTATTATCAGAAGCTATAGATTTTAATGATAGAGATTGTCGTGAAAGATATAAAAGAGTTGGAGAACTTATGAAGGCAGATAAAAAGCTATCAGATTTCATACGTGATATGATAAAAGAAATGCCGATACCTCATAATTTGAGTGAAGCAGGTTATAGGAAAGGAAAAGAGCAGGAGATTGTTGAAAAAACCTTGCAATCTCGTTCATTGAAAAAGAATCCACGCGTGGTAGAGGAGAAGGATGTTTTGGAGATTTTAGAAAAGTGTATTTGATAGAATGATTTGTTTTAAGTTTCCATTACTAATGGGGGCTTTTTCATATGAAATATTTTTATCTGTTTAATATAATAGATGTTAAAGTAAAATACAGTAGGAATATAGGTAAAATATAGTGAATTGATACATTGTGGTTAGATAAAATTTAAATTATTAGCAATTTCAAAAATAATTATAAATGTTTTAAAGAATTAAAAATGAACCTAAACTGAGGTTCATTTTTATTTTGGAGAAGTGCTACCCTGTTTTACACAATTAAAATTATAACGAATTAAAAGTAATTTTGTCAAAAAAAATCTTGATTTATAACAAAATTGATGATAAAATAGTTATATAAAATATTACCTCTTCTGTAAAAATATAAATTCATCTAATTAATTTATTAAAGTGTTAAATAAGCCAACTATTTAGTAAATGATGCATCACCTTAGATTTAAATAAATT